>NZ_JAKGBH010000038.1:0-42900 GCF_021532515.1 Pseudoalteromonas sp. PAST1
ATATAGAACGTGCGCTAAACGCCAGACCTAGAAAGTGCCTAGGTTACAAACAGCCTGTCGTTGTGTTTAACGAATTACGCAATGCGGCCTAATTTAGCGAGTGGTGCACTTCGGGGTTGAATTCGCGAGAGACCTTATCAGATATCTCATCACCATCATCAAGCATTGGATAAAGTGCATCAAAGTGGTTACTAACTAGCTCTTTTGCAACTTTGAAACCAAAAGCCAGTCCTTTAAAGCCGTGGATTCGACACAATGCCTCAGTAAACCACGCCAAATACTCAATATCTTTACTTTCTGTTTTTAATGCAGTGCTACACAATTCTAATAATGGTTGCCAATCACGTGCCAAAGACGCGATCCCTTCATCATCAACAAGCGCAAGTCTTTCAGCAGCACGTAGCTGATTGCGCATATCTTTTAAGGAATAGTACGTTGAGGTAGGAGATACATCTGATCTAGGCTCAATACCTGCGAATGCATCTTCACTAATCGGAGCTAAATATTCATCAAAAACAAACATTCCATCGCCTTAAAAATTCCTTTTACACCCAAAATAGAGACGTAAAATAATACATCTCTTATTTATAATTTCAAGCCACAAAAGCATTAATTAAAATTAAATTACAAAAAATAAAATAATTAAACAAAAATTATCCACCTTATTAAAATAATATATTAGCTATTTAATAATAAGGGCACAGTCAAGTCATCATTAATCAATGTTTTATCATTAGAATTATCCAGCTTTTCATTTTTCACTAAAATAAAAGTAACATTATCTCTTGCACCACGCACAAGAGTGGAGTGAATTAATGCCATTCCTGAATCAATGATATTTTTAGGCGCTAAAGCAATACTAATTTCTGAATCACTTAACTCACCTGTTAAACCATCCGAGCAAAGTAAGAAAATATCATCAGTTAATAAGTCGCCTTCAACAAAGTCGACAGACAGCTCATTTTGCACCCCCACCGCACGTGTAATTACGTTAGCTAAAGGATGGTTTATTGCCTCTTGCTCTGTTAGTAATCCTTCATCGATTAAATCATTAATCTGACTATGGTCCCGTGATAACTGCAACAAAGAGTTAGCTCTGTATCTATATATTCTGCTATCACCTACCCACAGAGCAGAATATTTATTGTCTTTAAAAAACAGTACAGTAACGGTTGTACCGGCCGTTTTATTACTTAAAAAGTCACTGCTATATTCAAGCAGTTTCGTATTTGCACTTTGTATTGCTTTAATCA
Source organism: Pseudoalteromonas sp. PAST1 (assembly GCF_021532515.1). NCBI lineage: Bacteria > Pseudomonadati > Pseudomonadota > Gammaproteobacteria > Alteromonadales > Pseudoalteromonadaceae > Pseudoalteromonas > Pseudoalteromonas sp. PAST1. Next base: position 1,254 of record NZ_JAKGBH010000038.1, read on the forward strand.
ACATCTCGGTTGAAATTGATGAAACGGGTAACTCTTCAACTTCAGCCTTAATAACGTCAACTACTAGCTGACTTGCAAAATCGCCGGCTTCATGCCCACCCATGCCATCCGCTACAATCCAAAGGTTGTATTTATTAAGTTCAACATAAGCATCTTCGTTTAGCTCGCGAATAACTCCACGGTGAGACACGGCATAACTGATAAAATTTTTATTCACACTCACTTACCTGGGTATAATTCCATTCCCAATGCTGCCAACGTCCATCTAGCATTGCAGCCACTTGATTTACTGGTGGTAAACCTGCTGTAACAAAAACAACAGGCTTGATATCTATAGAACCGTGGGTCCACCAAACACTATAATCCCCATATTTATTGAGTAAGAGTGAATGCAATACATCATCGACAGTTCCACCACCTAACTCATCTCCTTGAAACTCAAAAACTACAGCAGATTTATTTTCATCTGGAGAAAGGCTTTTACTGAATATTTTAGCGGGTGAACGGCTCTCCTTAAGCGTACTCATCACCTTCTTCTGCCATAAACTTAAGTCTACACTGTCATCAAGTACAGATAACACAGCGTCTTCATAATCAAGAGACAGTTGATTCGAATTTAACGTCGCAATGGGAGTGCTATCGCTATCAACGAGGACCGTAAAAGGATAATGGCGCCCTACAGCATCAACACTTGGCAAAAGCGTTCCTTTTTTAGCACTACTCGTTATTAAATTTTCTGACAATGCAAAATGCCAAACTGGACTTGTTAAATAACGCTCTTGCCATTGAGCACCCAGTTGCTCTTTGCTGACTGCGATAGCAGCTTGTAACCAATGCTCCCAGTGCTCTGAAAACTGCTGACAAACTCCTTCTTGGACAAAGTCACCCAAAAATGGAACCTTGCCCAAATAGCCAATCCCTATAGCCTTGTCGGACATGAAAAACTCTCTATACTTGCGTTCCAAAATGGATGTCTAATTGAATTTGGCAACAATTCAACCATTGCATTATTACCTTGCAGCGAAAAGTGTAACTCTAAGTCATTTTGTGTTTCGGCTCGCTGGGCCTTTAAATCATCTAACATTCGATAGAAAGACCATTCGCCACTGTAACTAGTATTGATTGTTCTGCCCCCATACGGTGGTGTAAACACAATTCTGGTTTTACTTTGGGCAACGTCTCCTGGCCAAACAATGCTCTTAACTTTCGGCGGACCATGCCTATAAATCATTGACTGACCATCTATTTCTATCATGAAACTGGAAATCGTTTGGTCTAATTTAATTGGCTTTAAACCAAACTCTATTCGCGGTGTATTGCTATTCCCATCAAAGAACACTTCGCGAATTCTGGCCGCTTGCTCAAACATTCTAAGTGCAGACTCGCTTACTCCTATATTTTTTTCAAAACGCCATGGGCTCTTACTCGTATCGACACTTGGTGCAATATAGGTCGTGAAGAAGTTATCAATAGTGCCTTCAGGCCCAAAGAAATCCGAAAAATCTTTAAGATTAATTTCTTTATCCGAGTGAGGTACTAGTGGGTAACGCCCTACAATTGCTGCGTTGTACTCTCGTAAAACACTACTTCTCCAAATTTCGTTAAGGTGTTGATTGGCACTTTTTCTAGTGATGTTTGACGTATCTTGGCTTATGTTCAACAACCAATGACTGGCAGGATAAGGTAGCCCTTTACTTTGAAACTCAAGCTGGCTTAGAAACTCTGGTTTATTTTTGCCACTTAATTGGTTCTTCACAGAAGACTTAAGTAAGCCACCACGATCAAGTTGATTTAAGTAAATATTTAGCTCTCTTAAACTTGCTTGTATTGTTTCAAGTTGCTGTGGTTCGATTTCTAAAATATCACTAAATGCTTCTTCTACTTGATGACCAGGAAGCTTGACCTCAAACTTTGGAGTTTCATTTGGTAAGTAGCGCTTAAGTCTATTAGCCTTAGTATGCATAGCGACTTCAGCTGCATTTGCAGCCACTTTACCGGCAGCCTTTTGATTTTCAGAAATAGGCAACTTAGTCAATTGAACATTTTTTTGAACCGTTGTAATAATATTTTTTATTGGCGCTTCAGGTCCCGCTAAAACATTAGTAACGCGAACACCTTCTGTTGGTGAATTGAACTCTTTTAAAGTCAGCTCATCGACAAACGAACGCCAGTAATAAATATAATCTTGAAAATACTTTTGCTCTAATTTCTTTTCGATCTCCGCTTTAGAAATATCGTATGTGTTTGCAGCTTCTTCACCGTAAACCCAACTACTTGCCATCAGATTACCCAGCATCTTGCTTTTCTCGACATTGAAGATGCCATGGTAACCATTATAAGTATAAAGGCCCGGAATACTTTTCATCGTAGCTTCAGGATTTTGAAAACTAAATTCTCTCGCGCTTTCGTAGCTTATAATGTCCGTTAGTTTTATTGGTGGAATGCTACTTTCCATAAAATCAGCTTGTAATCTTTGGTAAGCTCTTTCTGCGATTGGCAATTTTGTTAATTCAGCTCGAGCAAGGCGAACAGCTTGATGATCAATTTCCTGCCCAGAAATACCATAATCGAGGAGTGCTCGTGTATGAGCCATTAAATCAGCACGATTGGTTACGTTAACATCACCCGGAAGAGCTCTTTCGTAGTAGGCGCTAAACCATGCAAGTAAATCATCTTGGTTATAATGCTCAGGTTCAAATAACATCAGATAGCTACGCAAAGTCTCATATAAATAACTCAAATAGTCTGCTTGTTGTTCCATCTCAGATGTTAGCGCATTGAGTAGAAATGGTTCTAAGTATGTTTTTAAAGAACGTAAGTAGGCGCTTTTCGAAGCTTCTGTTAGCTCTTCAACTTTACTAAAACCATACGCTTCAAAGTCTTCTGCATTAATTTTATTAACAGGGAAGTTCTTTAGCGCATTAAAACGCTGATTCAAAATAATTAGATTACTTTTATCGACCGTATTTTGATCTAATACTTGATATTCAGCTAAAGCTTGATTCGTTTCATCTATTAGATCACTATTCCATGAAAAGCTAATAAACCAAGAAACACTTAATGTAATCAGTGTTATACATGTTACGGCTAGGCATGAAACGCGTAACCACTTACTTTGCTTTTCATGATGTTTGTTAGTACTTGCTAGATTCTGTTCAGGAAAAATAACACTTTCTAATAAACGCTTGATAAAAAAGCTTCTAGTTTGGTTAATATAATCTTTTTTTGCTGAGCTTTGATCACTCAACAAATTAGAAGGTGTTCCCTCTTGCGTTGCACTCGTAAGATAGACACCTCGAAATATTGGCAAGCTTTCATACGCATTTGGTGTAAATATTTCTTTCAAAAAAGAGTAACCAACACTCTGAAGAGCACGAAGTTGCTTCGGAAATTCAAACACTTTAGAGCGGTTCACTAAATCATGCTCGTTAATCAAACGTCGATTTAATAACGAAGTAAGGTTTGAAATTAATCCATGAAATTCTTTGTTAAACACTTCAATTTGATTGTCAGAATCAGTATCTAGTTCAAAAGTTACCCCCCAAACTTGCTCCGTTTCTTCATCACTGAGCTCACTAAAAAACTCTCTAAAGCCTTCAACCAAGTCGACTTTTGAAAAAATAACATACACAGGAAAGGTCATGCCAAGCTGCCCTTGAAGCTCCTGTAATCGTTGCTTTATCGCACGGGCATGTAAGTTACGCTCAGTTTTAGTTTGATTCATCAGTTCGGATATCCCCATACTGATGATCACACCATTTACAGGCCGCTTGGGTCTGTATTTTCTAAGTAGACCTAAAAAACCTTGCCATGCCTTTGAGTCATGTAAAGCATGGCTATTTTGTGTTGTGTAACGACCTGCGGTATCGATAATCACTGCTTTATTAGTAAACCACCAATCACAATTACGCGTACCACCAACACCGTGAATTAGGTCTGTGCCTAGCTTTTCCTTTAAAGGAAAATCAAGACCTGAGTTATTAATGAAGTTTGTTTTACCTGAACCAGGAGGGCCAATCATGATATACCATGGTAGCTGATAGATATTACGACCATTAAAAAGCTTAGCATCCTTCAATAACTCGATCGCCTCAACCATACGAGTTTTTAAGGTTTTAATTTCTTCTTGGACTTCATCTGCAGCATTAGCATCAACCTCAATCAGTTCTTCTGTCATGCTGGTATTTCGTTTGCTTTGATTTCTGAACTCAATCAATTTAACAGCGGTATATACCAATAAAATTGCTAAAATTGTGATAGCACGTGCTGCAATACTTTCAAACGGTTTATAATCGGCGATCGCAATCAATGGGCCACCAAACCAAATAAGTAGGAAGAGAGCTAAAAAGCCAACAACAATCATTACCTTACGAGAAGTAGCAGCGTACATAGCGCGCTTGCACTTTTGAATAAAACTCATCACAACTCCATTAAAAAAGTAAGTCGATTTCAATTCGGCGGTTTAATGCCTTATCTGAATTCGTATTGCTCACTAAAGGCTCTGCTGAACCTTTTCCTTCTGGCCATAACCTTCCCATTAAGCCTGTATTCTTAGCCATTGAGTTTGCTACTTGTGTAGCCCTAGCTAATGATAAATGCCAATTCGAAGGATACTGACTGGTACTTATTGGGCTATCGTCGGTGTGACCTGTGATTAAGATTTTGCCTTTTGTTCCTTCAAGGCTTAGCGCTAACTTCTCTAAAATTGGTTGAAAAGACGGCAAAAGTATCGCTTCGCCTGAGTTAAACAAACTCTCATTATTTATTGTTATTCTAATTCTATCTGTTTGTTGCTCAACACTGACTATACCGCGTTGTATTTCAGTGTGTAATAACTGGGTTAACAAGTCCAATTGCTTACTTTTATTGCCTTCAACTTGTGAAGATGACAAAGGATGAACTAACTTCAAATTTTCAGCTGTTGCGTCAACTTGCTCATTAAGGCGCATGTTGAAAAACAAATAAACCACAAGCGCAATTAAAGCAAGCACCGAAATTACAACCCAAAGTGGAATTTGATTTCTTAGCTCCATACCTGCTGCAACACGGCTTTTCCAGCTAGGTGCTAAAAATTGGCTATGTGGTCCATCTATTTGATTAAGAATGTGGTAAATTCTATTACGGTAATCTTCTAGCTTACTTTCCCCGCTGGCTTCAACTCGAAACTTACCTTTAAAACCTAAATTTAAGCAATGGTACTGTAGCTCTAAGAAGTTTCTGTTCATTTCTGGGTGTACTAAAGCATCATCAAGCAAAGTAAAAAAGTACTCACCACCAAATGTTTCTTTATGAAAAGTAGATAGCAAGCTCTCTTCAGCCCATTCCAGCGAACTCCATTTTGCATTTAATACAGCTTCATCGATAACAGCACATAGGCAATAACGTGCATTATTAATGACCGTAAGTTCAATAGACTTTGCACGTAGATTGGTTTCAAATCGCTTAATTGATTCAATAGCCCGATGCTTTAAAGCTGCTAAACTGTCAATTTGTGATGACTGATTAATAAAAATAATCAATGAAAAGCTGTCATTAGCTGCATCGAGTAATTCATTTTTAAAAATTGATACAGAACTAACATTCGCCTTTTCAGGTGAAGAGTGACTAAAAGAGACAACGGTTTTGTCACTCGAACCTTGTGATGCATCAGCATTTGATTTATCTCGGCTTAAACGGCCGGGACGTGGTTTGATTATTGTTTCATCCATTGAAACGCTTCCTTTTTAGCTTCTAATTGCCCAAAGAATTAAGTTTAAATCAGGGTAGTTGCCCGACAAATGAATAGCGATACCACCGCTTGATTTGAGTTTGCTCCAATGTTCACTGTTTTTATTGAGCTCAAAATAATGATACCCAGCATGGTAAGGCACTTGACGTGGAGCCGTAGGTAAGCCATTAATTGAGATCCCTGGCAATTGGTTATTTACTAAATCTCGGATCGACTCAACGCTACCAATCTTAATTTGCGAAGGTAATAGCTTTCTTAACTCTTCATGCGGAATACTCGCTTTAACTGCGAGTACAAATTGAGCAGAGTCAAGTATCGACTTATCTCTTAATGCACCAAATGAGATACCAAATTTGCTTTGTTCTAATTTAACTTCAGTGGCTGTTTGTTCAATCACCTGACTTAATGATTGATAGAGGAAGTTCACAACTTCTGCAAAAACAAACTGTAAATTTGTATGGTCATATTTAGGAAGTTGCGGTACCCGCTTGTTAACAGCACTAAAAGTTGCAAGTTCTCCTGCAAGCTCAATTAGTCGCGTGTAAAGCTCTCGCGGATGAACACGTGAATGCGTTAATAAGCTTTGAAAAACTGCATCATATTTATTAAGAGTTTGTAGCATCAGAAAATCGGCCACTGATGTACTACCTGCATACCCTTGGCACAGCCTCACTGCAATACTTTCAGCACGTTGCTTAATTAAGCCTGATACTTCTCTGACAAGCGCTGTTAAAGGCTTATTACTGCTAACATAGAGACTTGGCGGAACATACTTAGAGTCAAGTTTAATTGCCCCTTCACTAGTCACTTCTGTAATTCTTGCAAGCGGCAGCAAGACATAACCTGATGTATCATCAGACATTAACATCAGTCTACTATGAAGCTTAGCAACTTGAATCATTTCTTGAGCTTGAGAGCCTAAACTGTCATCACTTACTGATAAATCTGCAACTCGGTAACGTGTCACCAATTCGTCGTCTTTAGAAGATAGATTAATGCCACTTCCTTTCAGAGCCGGTATTGCAAGGCATACTATTTCATCATAGGCACTTTTAGCTACAATCAAAGGCTCAGGAAGGTATTCATCGCCGGGCATCTGAATTGGGCATAAGTCTGCTGAAATAGCAGACAACTTATCAATGGCAAATTGGCCTGTTACAAGTAGCTCACTATTAATCTCAAGCTCTACTACTCCCCATGAATCAGGAACAGTGCCCTCTATAACTCTTCTAATTACACTAGAAACATGCTTATCTGCCTGTTGAAAGTGCTGAGGTCTTAAGAACATTCCTTCTGTCCATGCGACCCGCGTGTAATCACTCATGTTTATTCCTTTAATCTTTCATATATACAGCTAACGACTCAACATTTACGTCAATGTCATCATAGCCTGTTGGATCAACCTCTATTACCGCGCGCCAACGGGCTTTTTCAATATCTCTATAAGCGACTACAACACCAACAAAGCGAGTGTTTCTATTTAAATTCATTTTATATTCAATTGTTGAACCAGGCTGTAGCTCTAGCTCATCTTTTTTTAGAAGATCAGGCCCAAGTACTGCTTCAGGATTTTCATACAAACTAAAAAAATCTTGCGTATCGAAAATGGTGCGAGAGCTCAGTTCAAACACTTTGTAAACAACAGGTGAAGGACGATCAGAGATATCTGGATTCACATCTGAGGCCACTGAAATATTTAAATCAGTAGATGGGGGCACAAACTTATTTACTGTTGTACAGGCTGTTAAAAATACCCATAAAGCACCTACAAAGGTAAGCTTGAACTTCAACATTGCATTATTCCTTCATTGTAATACAGCTAATTTCCACCATTGTACGCCTTCAGAAAATCATCAGAAAATGCTAAAACGCCTTTAGCTTTAACATCATCTGTAATATCAGCATACAATTCGTTATATATACGCCAGCTAGAAGCACCACCATAAGCAGGCAATGAACTAAGCAACCCACCATTATTGCTTTGTGCTTTTATGCCATCGGGTGATAATTGTTCTAAAAGACCATTAAGTGCCCCTGTTGCACCTGCTAATAACCCTTGCTCGTGAAGTTTTGTATCAACAAAGCTTTCTTTAATTGCTTCATTTGCTGGCAAAAAACTTGCACTATTGAGAACAAAAAGATTCTGCATTACATCATCAATGGTTGCTGAAAACTTAAGTGGATTATTCTGTTCAACTTTAAACGTTGTGTGATTCAATTTAAGTTGATTCTTAATATTTGTTCGCTGGCGAATCAAATCCATCGAGCCTTCAAGGAAAAGCTTAAAGCATTCCCCCATACGCTGCCATGTGTCTTCATTTTGCAGCTCCGCTGATAGCTTTTCATTGACACTTAAGCCATTTAAAAATGAAGAGATTAACTTCGATGAGTTAGGAATTTGATTATCTTTTACAGGTGCGCTAACAGAGGCGTTATTTGCAGCAATTGCACTATTGCCATTATTAAACGGCTTACTATCGTTAACTGCTGGAGTGCTAATTACAGGCTCTTCTGCCGGTAATACAGGCACGCTATTTTCTTTTTCTTCTGCCGTAGCTGAAAGTTGTGCGAGTTCATCCCAATCCTCTGGAATGGGTTGACTCAGGCTTTGTTGTGAAAATATGTCGATATTATCACTCGGTGCTTCCGTAAAAGTAGGCGCTACTATTGCCTCTTCCAGCACATTTGAACTGTCATGAGCTACTTGTCGCTCAGCAGAGCCACTAAAATCTTCAGTTGAGCTCTTTAATTCAGGCTGTAATGGGTTAAATGAGTTGATTTGCGACTCAAAACCTTGTGGTTGATTAGCTTGCTGGATTGTAGATTCAATTTGATAGTCACCAATAGTGAAAACATCACCATCACTAAGGCGGTGCTTATTTTCTTTACCTAAAGGAGATACAGAAAAGTTTACAAATAGTCCATTGGTTGAGTAGTCATATACATAAAAGCCATCAGTTTCTTTTACGATTTTGCCATGACGGCCAGATATTACTTTTTCAGGATCAGGTAAATACCAATCACACTGTTCTGAACGACCAAAAGTTAATTCATTTTTTACTACTTTTTTCGCATCTATCTCAGGTGACAGCCTGTGATAACTGGTAACATTTAGAATCACTTCCATTTGATTGTTAGTCCCATAAATACAAACATTCTAATAGGATAAAATACTTCACGGAATAAAGTCAACGCGCAAAAATACCCAAATTTGAAATTTAAAATAATTTTAAAAAACAAAATAAAAGAACATAAAGTAGTACCCACTTAAAAACCAAACCTTAAGTACTATTTCATTAATATAAACTGAATGATTGCTTATTGGTGTATTTTTTGTAAAATATGCACCAGTCAAAAGGAGATTGATTTTATAAAAAGGAATTATAATGACTTCTGAAAACGATAAAACACGTATTGCCTCAATAAAAAATAAAAATGCAATACAAAAAGAAAGCAAGCTTCATCTAATTGGTAAAACACTCGCAAAACGCTATTTAATTGAAGAATTAATTGGCGAAGGTGGGATGGGTTATATTTACCGAGCACGAGACACCTATCTAAATACTCATTCTAATCAAGATGATATTGTAGCAATAAAAGTATTACATCCAGAGCTAGCTGACTCTGAAGATGCGTTATTGTTGTTGAAAGATGAGACTATTAAAACTCGCGCTCTCTCTCATCCTAACATTGTGAGAGTTTTTTCTGCTGCATCAAGTGACATGTACCATTTTGTAGTAATGGAATGGATTGAAGGTGAAACTCTTGAGCAATTAATTAAAAGAAATAAACCCAGTGGTTTATCTCAAAAAAGAGCTAAGCCTATCATAAATCAGCTAATCGATGCCCTTACTTATGCCCACTCTAAGGGAATAGTTCATAGTGATTTAAAGCCTTCAAACATAATTCTTGACTCACAAGGAAACTTAAAAATCTTGGATTTTGGAATTGCAAAGACAAATCTACATGAAGATAAATATGCAGCTCCAGCTAACGATGAACAACCTAATAGCAATGGATATACTCCTACTTATGCGAGTCCTGAGCAATTAAATGGAGGCAAACCTTCCGCCAAAGACGATGTATTTGCATTTGGCTGTCTCGTATTTGAGTTATTAACAAGCAAGCATCCGTACAATAGAGTCGCTGCAAATCAAGTAGCAAAAGATACAAGTGTCAAGAAACCAAGCAATTGCTCTATCAGTGTTTGGCTCAAACTCAAAAAATGCATTTCACTTGATGCTGCAAATCGACCTAAATCATTCTCCGAAATTAGGTCCGAACTAAACAATAATAGAACCACTCTATTTATCCATGCAGCTTGCTACGCTTTACTTCTTGGCGGTGCTGGTTACCTTTACTTCTCTCAAATTGATACACAGCAATTGATTGAAGCAAACTATCAGAACTCGCTCGCAAAAGTTGAACAACTTGAAACATGGATGGGTTGGTCTAGTGATGGCTTACCACAACGCCTAAATGAAATACCTCCACAATATAAAGTTTTAAAAGAAGGGCTTTTAGCTGTCCATCAAAATAAAATCGTAGAAAAATTTTCTCAGCAGGTTGAAGATTTACCACGAACTTCCATAAATACAAGAGCGTATGATGAAGCTATTCATATCTATGACGAAGCGAAAAAGGTCTACCCTGATTCTGAAACACTAAGTAATAAACTCGAAAGTTTACTTACTGAAAGGCAGTCGATCCTTTCTGATCTTAGCTATCGTCTGGATGTACTTTTATCGCAATCGAGGTATACCGAGAGCGGTGACAATAATATAGATAGCCTTGTATCTCAAATAAACATTATTGATTCTAGTTTTGTATACACACCCAACCAAGAACACATAGATAATTTCAAACTAGCTGTTTTAAGCTCGATTGAAAACGAGGATTTCGTTACACAGAAAAGGCTACTTGATGTAGGTGAATTAGTTTTTTCAAATACTTCAGAACTTGAGCCACTCGTTACTGCGTTGAGGAAAAAAGAGTCAGCCATGATCGCTTTAGCTGAATATAAGAAAAAAATCAGTGAGGGGATCACAGTCAGTTACCCTGACGATGACGCAAAGATTTTTTATCAAGAAAAGTTAGCAAAGTTTAGCTCTCAACTAGCTAATGTTTCAGACTATAAGCAGCTTATCGAATTTGATGAGTCATTTAGCAAAGAAGCAGAAATTTTCCCTGAATCATTTGAGCCTATTTTAATGATCAAAGATCAGATAGCGACAACGTATATTTCTATGGCAAGCAGCTTAATGAAAGTAAAAATGTACCGAACGGCAGAGAAGCTAGTTGAACGCAGTGAAGAAATACGGAAGAGTCTAGAAAATACCCTCTAACTCAGTAACTTAAATAATCAAGCGTCAGAGAAGAGCAATTTTGCAAAGTTTTACTTTTGAAAACACCACTCTTCTTCTTTCACGTTTACTAAATAGTGTAATTAAATGGAGTAATTATGAAAAAATTAAGTCTGGCTTGTGCGTTAGTAATACTAGCGGGCTGCTCATCAACTACAGAAGTTTCACCGGAGCCAGAGCCAATTGTAGAGCCTGTAGCTGAAGTGGTAGAAGAAGTACCTGTAATTTCATTAACGGTAGTCACAACACCTGATGATGCGCGCGTTCGTATTATGAATATTAAACCTGTTTATGAAGATGGTATTGAACTTGATGAAGGTAAGTACGACATTGAAGTAACCAAGCCAGGTTACTTAACTTACCGCAAATGGGTTGTTGTTGATAAGAAAACAATTCTAACAATTGAACTTGATAGCATTGAATCAATTCAAGCTGCTCAATAAGTGGTTTTAACAAAAAAGGAAAGCGACTGCTTTCCTTTTTTGATCTTCTTTTAAATTAACTTAAAATAATACAGCGACCATATCGCACTACAATTAACAATAACTGTTAACCAGAGTACGGCAATAAAACTGCGTTTTTTAGATTTGTGTCTTAACCATTGCTGCGCAATGAATGAACCTGGCCAACCGCCGATTAACCCTAAAATATGCAGTGTACGCTCAGGTACTCTTATAACATGCTCGCCATGTTGCATTGCTAAACGTTTATCCCAGCCATACACCAAAAAGCTTATTAAGCTCGCTACACTGTAAGTGCCTGCAATAAAGTAGGTAATATTAAGTTGCCATGATGTCAGCCATAACAGCGCTAAAAACAACAATGAAAATGTAATTAATGTTTTCTTAATCAACGAAGTATCACCTATACTGTGCAAAACAAATTAATTTTATCGGGGCGCTATTATGGCATACCTAAAATCACTTTTACTATCAATCTGCCTGTGTTCGCTTTCTGTTATGGCAGCAGAGCAACAACTTGATGACAAGCTAAAAGTGTTTGAACCTTACTTAGGCACGTGGCAGTCAGACTTTAATGTCGCAGCAGGTAAACCTGCGGTGCAAGATGTGAGTACCTGGCAACGCGCGCTCAATGGCACGGCTATTAAAACCATTCACTCTATCAATGAAGGTGAATATGGTGGTGAGTCGATGATTTTTTGGGACAATAAAAAGCAGTCTTTGGTGTTTTATTACTTCACTACAGCTGGGTTTTACACCCAAGGCACTATGAATGTACTTAGCCCTACTCAGTTTGTTGCTTATGAAAATGTAACGGGTAACAAAGATGGGATCACTAAAGTCAAATCGACGAGCGAGTTTAAAGATAACAGCTTTGTAGTGTCGACCTCTTACCTTAAAAAAGGTCAATGGACAAAACCCGATACCCGAACTTACACCCGCAGCGAAAAAACGGTTAAGTTTAAGTAAGCTATGCCCAAACCTCCCCAAGATGCAGAAACTCACACCTTGAGGTGGTTTGGGTATATAGCCGTGCTTTATTTATTACTTAATAAATTTTTTAAACGGCTGATCAACAGGCGTATCAGCTAAATGGTTCGTATAATTACTCATCACTTTTTGTGCTAAACCTAGAACAATTTCTAATAATTGCTGATTTCCATAACCCGCACTGTAAAACTCTTCTAACTCACTTTCGTCAATTACACCTCGGTTGCGCGTCATTGCTAAGGTTGTATTTCTTAAAGTTTCTAACTTGGGATCAGCAAGTGGAGTTTTATTAACTAACGCATCAACAATCTCTTGATCAACCTTCATACTCGCAGCGATTGCACTATGTGCAGGTACACAATAATGACAATTATGTTCAACATTAATTGTTTGCCAAACAACTGTCAGCTCTTGAGCATTAAACGATGTTTTTTGAAATAACTCATGAAGCACTTGGTAACCTTCAAGTAGTGTAGGTGCCTCTGCCATCACGGCATGTAAATTTGGCAACATACCAAAGGCTGATACTGAGTTATCGATAAGTGCTTTTGAGCCCTCTGGCGCGGTTTCTTTTGTGTAGAGTTCAAAGTTTTTCATGTTATCTCCTATCGTGTCTGACTAAGATTTATGATTAGCCTAGTTGTTTTTGAGCAGTTGTTCAAGTTAAAATTGAACAACTGCTCAATTTTGGTATTCGTCATGGTCAATAAAGTTAAATTCAATCGCGATGAAGTAATCACGAAGGCACAAATGCTATTTTGGAAAAAGGGTTTTTCTACGACATCTACCCGTGATCTCCAAACGGTCGTTGATATGCGCCCAGGCAGTATTTATTCAGCGTTTGGTTCAAAAGAAGGTTTATATTCAGAGTCTTTAAAAGTCTATGCTACGCAACTTAAGCTGTTGCTAGCGAGCCATATTGAGAATAGCGAAACAGTACTTGATGGCTTACATGCATTTGTTGTTACGGTACTTGAAAGTGCTGAAGATGGATGTGAAGTATGTATGTTAATCAAAGCAAGTACAGAATTCGATCACACTCAGCCTAAACTTAAAACGTTAACCGATGACCTTTTGCAGCAGTTTGAACACGACTTATCGACTCTATTTGATATTGCACAACAGCGTGGTGAACTACCCAACACTCATAGTCCGCTAGAATATGCTCGTTTATTTCAGATACAATTTACTGGCTTAAGAAGTTATTTACACAGGCCAATGTCGAAACCGATGACTGAGCAGCTTATTGGTATGATGTTCACACTTATAGAAAATTATTAAAGGGTAAGGCGTTTATCACCTTACCCTCACATATCAATGTCTAAAGTCTGACATTAAAGCCGGAATACCTGGCAGCATCCCCACTATTGCCATCACGCTTGTTAAGATAACAAACATCACTAATGGAATAATCCAGCGGCTCATTGGAGACAGCTCAGAGCTTCGCTCTTTACAACCAATTAAGCCCAAATTGTCGAGCAACATAGTTAATGACCAACCAAATGCAGGGTTCACTAAGGTCGAGGAAAACACCACAATAGCAGCCGATTGCGTAGTTTTACCTTCACGGGTCATTTCCATGCCAGCTTCAAGAAGTGGGATAAACACACCGACAATCAAAGCGACGCATAACACCGGTTGCCAAATAGCTAAATCCATTGGGTAGCCCCAAATACTGGCAATGATACAAAATAATGCTGTTAACACCGCTCCCGCAGGAATTGGGCGTTTAGCGATAGCTGCTGGCACGATGTAGGTTCCCCATGACGAGGTAAAGTTTGAGCCGCCTAACAATGAACCAAATGTCTGGCGGATTGAAGCACTAAACATGGTATCGTCAATGTTCACTTGTACTTTTTCAGTGCGTTCTGGGTAACTAATTTTTTGGAATACTTGATGTCCTAAAAAGTCAGGTGACCACATGGCAACCGCAAGCACCGCGAATGGCAAGACCACTACAAAGCTCTCTAGGGTTGGTAATCCCAGCATCCAACCGGTATTTTCACCCCACCAATACATTGGGTTCATATTTGGTAAACCCGGTGCTGTTTTAAACTCAAACGGCGCCCCCAGTAAAAATGCAATTAAACCGCCAAGCAAGCAACTTAATGGCACGGCTAACCAACGTTTTTTGTAGTGCTCAAGTAAGGCGTACAACACGATAGTCGACAAAATCACAATGAAAGCGATATGGGTCATATCAATGCCTTCAGCCCATGCGAACAGCTTTTTAACCTGTGAAATCGTACCAATAAAGCCAAGGTAAAGCAGTAAACCGCCACACACGCCTCGGCTGGTTAACCCCGCCAGTAAACTCCCGCCTTTACTAAGCGCCAGTAACAGACCAAACGCCCCTATCAGTAAACCGAAGGCCATTGGGTGACCCCCTGCAGCAACCACTATCGGGATCAAAGGAATAAGCGGCCCATGCGTACCCGCTAAGTTTGCTGTTGGTAAAAAGAAGCCTGAAAATAATAAAATGAAGATCGATACAATTAACAGCTCATAACGCACGTTTTCTAGAATAAAGCCTTCACCTAAGCCCAGTGGCGCTGCAAATGTTGCAGCAATTGCACCCACCATGACCACCTTGCCTATGGTGCCTGCCATGGCAGGGATAGAGTCTTCTAATTCAAACCGATAATCACGAAATGGTAAGTTAGGACGCCAGCGCTTAGGCTGCATAATTTGTAATTCGTGTTCAAGGTATTCGTCACGACTCGAAAAATCACTGCTGGGTTTATGAAGATCTTGATAGCTTTGTTGCTTCTTATTCATAAGTTCTCCTACTACCTATCTTGAAAAATTGTGTGAGTTTTTATTATGCAGTTAGGGTAAAGCAGCCTGACGTAAAACACGATTAGGCAAAAGGTAGGGTATGAATTTATAAAATAGGTGTTTTTAATAAACTGAGAGCATCCGAAAATAAATTTAATACATTGATATAAATAGCTTTATTTATAAAAAACG
This sequence comes from Pseudoalteromonas sp. PAST1, assembly GCF_021532515.1. Classification (NCBI taxonomy): domain Bacteria; kingdom Pseudomonadati; phylum Pseudomonadota; class Gammaproteobacteria; order Alteromonadales; family Pseudoalteromonadaceae; genus Pseudoalteromonas; species Pseudoalteromonas sp. PAST1. The sequence goes on from NZ_JAKGBH010000038.1 coordinate 16,766, forward strand.
CTTTGAAAAAGTAAGCTAAAGGTTATTTTTCAAACACATTAACTATTAGTCTAATAAATTGTATGAATAGCAAACAGCTAGAGAAAAACCACTTTAGATTAATCGAATTTGCCTATTCTCCAACTACTAATATACTAATTTATTAGTAGTTTGGTTAATGCTAACTCGCAAGTCGGTGGCTTTCTTACATAAGCACATAAAGGGATGTATGAACACACAGCTCAAGCCTTGGCAATTTAATATAATTGTTTGCTCTGTTTATCTGCTGTTTGGCTTGTTTACTATGCAAGTGTTAAAAACACTGGCGGTATGGCCACCAGCAGGAGTCGCATTAGCAGGCTTGATGTTATTTGGTCGTAAAGCCTGGTTGGGCGTTGCATCAGGCACCTGTTTAGTTGTGCTTTGTTACTTTTATCTTAGCGACTTAAATCCATTCACGTTTAAACACATAGCAATAAATGCCGCAACAACCACAGGTAATACTCTCGCTGCTTTAACAGCATTTTGGCTAATTAACCGAAAACTTAAACAACACACACTGCTGACAAGCGTCACCAGTTTAGCCAGAGTGTTTATTGTTGCTTGCATTGCGATTGGCGTGATTTCTGCACTTTTCGGTGTGGGCATATACTCACTAGTTGGTATCGAGTGGTTTAATGGCTTGTATGTAGGCATATTAAATTGGAGTATTAGCAATGCCTTAGCGGCGATTGTATTCACCCCTGCCCTTTACTTTTTATGGCGAAATTGGCCGCACCCGGTCACTTCTAGTGAATTTTCTAAACTTTTGTTGCTTACTTTGACCGTGGTTTTGTTGTGTTATTTTATTTTTGGCCCCGCATACACAGCCATGACATTACCATTTTTACAACCTGCATTACTGTTGTTTCCGCTGCTTTATGCAGCCACGCGGTTATCACCAACCGCCACCAGCTGCATGAATATGTTGGTATTTTTTGCAGCTTGGGTAGGAAGTAATCAAGGATGGGGGTATTTTTATTATCATCACCCTAAAACAGCTGAAGTGACCATGCAGTTTTTCTTTTTATTTACTCTTTCAGCGGTATTGCTTATTCAAGCTGTGTTTATTCAGCGCAAGAAAGAACAACAAAAGCTGACCACCATGCTCGAACAAAAAGTAGAAGAAAGAACCTATGAGCTAGAACGTGCTAAGCATGAAGCATTAGCCTTATCAGTGACAGATCATTTAACACAACTTTATAATCGCCGTGGCTTTTTCGAAAAGGTTAATCGGCAGTTTGCAAAATATCATGACGCGCAATGTACCTGCTCCCTGTTACTGTTAGACTTAGACCAATTTAAAGCTATAAACGACAAATATGGCCACGCAACTGGCGATGAAGTAATACGAACCACAGCACATAAACTCACCCAACATAGCAGAGCATCAGATATTGCGGGACGCATTGGTGGTGAAGAATTTGTCTTATTTTTACCTATGGCAAATAACCACACAGCCTTTGCTATCGCAGAAAAGATCAGAGCCGATATCGAACAGCAAGACATCATCGCCGACAACAAACACGTTAAATTCACCGTGAGTATTGGTGTTAGCACCTTAAAAGCAAGTGATCAGCATATAGAATCGATGTTAAAACGCGCCGATAAAGCATTGTATCAAGCCAAAAACCAAGGCCGTAATCAAGCGCAGTGTAGTTAGAATGAGTTACGAGAGTAAAGATACGAGATGCGAGGACGAGATGCGAGGGGCGAGCATGTAGCAGCGATTTTACATCGCGTTTTATTCTCGTATGCCCTTACCTCACCCATGTCGCGGTATAAAGCCGCTGCTACCTGAGGCGTCACGCTTGCTTGGCGCGCGAAACACGTTTCACGCCTACGTCCAAGGGTTTAACTTTTGAGTGGTGGTTAATTATTCATGACTAAAGTCATTCCTACGAGAGATAGAAACGAGGTGCGAGGTGCGAGGTGCGAGGTGCGAGGTGCGAGGTGCGAGGTGCGAGCATGAGCTTAAGTTTCTTTGCACTATACGACTAGTAATTAATTAACGGCTCTGATAAAAATACACTGAATATGGAAGAAAACGAGCTATAAGCCCGTTAAGTTTAATGGAATTACTATCCTAGTGAGGTTCAAATGGAAATTGAAGTAACCAGACCAAAACAACATCATGATAAAATTAGAGATTACACTTTATGGGCCGATTATAAAAAGATCGGAAAAATCAAACCCAACTCTTTGACCAACTACACAATACCTGACGACGCTAGATTTATCTGGTTCTCCATTGATTGGTGCTCTAGCCCTAAACTTTCTGTCAAAGATATTCAATCAAATAAAGTAACTGTTTCGAACACTATGAGCAGTAACTTACTATCGGGTCTATTTTTACCCATTTATTACGTTACTTTTGGTAAAAATAAATATCTAACAATTACGAGCGATGTATAACCACCCTTAATCGATTTCAGATTCGATTACTTCATCGCATAACGATATTTTTACCCTTCGTCGCGGCATAAAGCCGCTGCGACCTGTAGGCGTCACGCTTGCTTGGCGCACGAAACACGTTTCACGCCTACGGCCAAGGTTTACTTTTGTGTGGTGATTAATCATTCATGACTAAAGTCATTCTTACGATAAATAGATACAAGATGCGAGCTTGTAGCAGCGATCTTACATCGCGTTTTTCTCGCATCTCTTATCTCGCAACTAGAACTTATAGCTCCCTCTCTATTTCGTTTTTAACTTATTCAACTCATCATCTTGTTGTGCAACAAGTGCATTAAGAGTTTGGCTACCATCACCGGCTTGGGTAGATAGCTCAGCGAGTTGTGATGCGGCATCTGAAATTAACGTCAGGTTGCGGTTTATTTCTTCTGTGACCGAGCTTTGCTCTTCTGCAGCCGTTGCAATGTGGGTAATTTGTTGCGTGATTTCGTCTACTTTAACTACAACTTCGTGTAATGCATCAAATGCAACTGAGGTTTCATCTACCGCGGTCTGTGCACGCACAACACCTTGTTCAATAACCTTAGACGCATTACCTACTTCTAGCTGTAAGCTGTCAATTAAACCACTGATGTCATCGGTTGATGAACGCGTTTTTGAAGCAAGGGCCCTTACTTCATCAGCCACCACCGCAAAGCCACGACCTTGTTCACCAGCCCTTGCTGCTTCAATTGCCGCATTCAGTGCAAGTAAGTTTGTTTGCTCTGCAATCGTTCGGATCACGTCTAAAATTTGTGTAATGTCGTTACTGCGTGCCGCAACTTTTTCGACCGCTTGATTAGCCTCTTTAATTTCGTCCGACATGGTTTTAACTTGGGTAACCGCAGACGACAAGCTCGATTCACTGCTAACAACTAAACCATTTATTTCATCGGCTTGTTGCGCTGACTGCTCTGAGGCTCTTGCAACTTCAAGGGCTGTTGCGCTCATTTCGTTCATAGCGGTCACTACGCTCTCAATTTCTTGGAATTGAGCTTGAACGTTGTGCTTAGTATCAACGGCAACACTAGTCGCTAGGTGAGCCTGCTCTTTGGTTTGCGTTGATACATTCTTAAGCTCACCAATTAAATCGCGCAATTTAGCAAGAAACGCGTTAAAGCCAGTTGCTAATGCGATTAGCTCAGCATGAGTATCAACATGTAAGGTCTGAGTTAAGTCACCTTCAGCACTAGCAAGGTTATCAACGCGCTTTTGAATCTGCTGTAATGGTGCCACAATTGTACGGATCACTAAGGTCATGATCACAAAGGCTGCACCAGCAATAATAATACCCGTCACCAAAATCAAACCGCCTAGTGTGTTGGCATTTTCACTCATGCTATTTGCTAGCGCTTGAGGCCCTTCAAGGGCAAGCTCGGCGGGTACTTCAATCAGTAAGTTCCACTGTGTTTTAGCAAGCTTTATGGTAATTGGGTAGTTAACTAAATACTCATCACCGACTTTAAATACACCACTTTGCTTTTTCGCTTTTACGTAATTGTCTAAAGTGCTTTTAGCCACCGCCTCTTTTAACGGTCTGCCAAGCTTATCTTTGTAATGGCTGCTACCAACCACTAAATCGAGTGAGCTTAATAAAGTGACGCGAGCTTTGCCGTTATACAATTCTTTTGAGAGTTGCTCGGTCATGCTTTGAAATACAGGCAATGTTAAATCAACCCCGGCAACACCAATAAATTCGTTATCACGAAGAATGGGCACAGTTAAAGAGGTCATCATTTCAGAATAACCAGGGGTGATTTCGTATAAGTAGGGTTCCATAATACATGGCACTTTGGTGTCTTTTACACACAAGTACCACTCAGCTTCACGCTGACCAAATTCATTGAGCGTATCCACATATTTTTCAGCCGCATCGTCAACTGCCTGCTGTTCTATGCTGCCATCTCTATTACGAGTAAAGTAGATTTCTAAAGTACCTACACCAGCAACTGAGTGATCATATCCACTAATAAAATTAGCATCTCGGCCATCAAACGCATTTGCTTCAAATTGCGAATAAATAGATGAAAGAATAGTATTTTTTTGTAGCAAAGAGCGATTTAACTCAACCACCGCATCTCGAGTTAAGGTGCCTGCTGCATCGTGATCCCCTAAGATTGCTGCAAATGAGTAAGGTACTCGATAGGCTTCGTTTATGAAACCTGCAACTTGTTCACCATACGCTACGGCATTTGAGGCTAGCTTTTCTTCAACTTCGGCGACAATCAGCTTTTCTGATTGCGCAGCTAAATCTTGGTTACTGCTCGATAATTGCCACCATAAAACACTTGATAAAACAAAAACGGTTATGAAAATGCTTCCAACTGTAAGCCATAACAACTTTTTCGCTAACGCTAACTGCCGCATTGATTCTTCCTGCTACTATTATAAATCACCTTTAGTTTAGACCATTTGACTGGTTTCATTAGGATAAATATAAAAAAAGTATGATTTCTAATAATTAAAAAGTAAGTTAATAATCAGCTAAATTAATAATAAACACCAATAGGCGAAAACAATGCAGCAACACACATTTGATTTTGACCAAATTATTATAGGCTCGGGATTTGGTGGCTCTGTGAGTGCGCTTCGCCTCAGCGAAAAAGGTAACCGGGTTTTAGTACTTGAAAAAGGTCTTCGCCGCGAAGATAAAGAGTTTCCAAAGACCAACCTAGATATCAAAAACTATATGTGGCAGCCAGAAATTGGCCTTAAAGGCTGCATTCAATTTTCGTTTACCAGCAAAGTCGCAGTGTTACATGGCGTAGGTGTTGGCGGTGGCTCACAAATTTATGCCAATGTGCACCTTATTCCTGATGATGAAGTCTTTCAATCTCCAGCGTGGACACGGATAAAATCAGACTGGAAAGACAGCCTCATGCCCTACTATGGCCTTGCACAGCGCATGTTAGGTAGCGCCAAAAATACCTATACCAATGTTGCCGATCACACACTAAAAGACATTGCTGAGCAGATGGGGCAAGGCGACTCATTCAAAACCGTGAACACCGGGGTACTTTTTGCAAAACCCGGCGAAGCCTATAAAAAAGAGCTACCCGACCCATACTTTAGTGGCGATGGTCCGAGGCGAAATACCTGCCATTACTGTGGTAGCTGCATGATTGGTTGCCGCCATAATGCCAAAAATACTTTAATGAAAAATTATCTGTACTTTGCAGAACGCAACGGTGTAGAAATAAGACCTAGCTCTGAAGTAATCAAAATCATCCCGCTTAATGAAGATGGCAGCGCCGGATACAAAATTAAAATTAAAGATACCAGCCATCGCAATAGCCATATTTACACGCTGACAACACGGGGCGTCGTGCTAAGCGCAGGGGTCATGGGCACTGTGCCTTTGCTTTTAAAAATGCGCGATAAAGACAAAACACTGCCCAATATCTCAGCTTGGCTAGGCCAGCAAATTCGCACTAACTCAGAAACCCTCACCACCGCGAACAATACCACTAAAAAAGTTGATGATGGCGTTGCGATCAGCTCATTTATTTCGGTCGACAAAGACACCAACATTGAAATTTGCCGGTTTAGAGAAGGCGCTGATGGCACATGGCTATATTTACCTTACGTTCCTATGGTGACAGGCAAAGGCCTCAAGCGTATTGCTAAGTTTTTAGTGAATACACTGCGCCATCCAATAAAAACAGCTAAAGTATTGCGGCCAAAAGGCAAAGCCCGCAGCTCAATTGTATTTTTGGTGATGCAAAAATCCGAGGCGTTTATTCACCTTGAATGGCGACGCAAGTGGTATCGGTTATTTAAAAACAGCATTACTGCGGTGCAAAAAGACAATGACACGCCGCTTAGCGTTAGTTTTCCAAAAGCAGAAGAAGCAACCAAACTCTACGCCGAAAAACTCGGTGGCGTGCCCGGTTCAGCCTTAACTGAAGTGCTCTTTGGTGCCCCAATGACGGCGCATATAATGAGTGGAGTCGCCATGGGCACTGATGCCTCTAACGGCGTTGTTGATAGCTCAGGTGAAGTGTTCGGCTATCAAAACCTACGTGTTATTGACGGCTCAATCATACCCGGAAATTTAGGGGTAAACCCATCATTAACCATTACCGCATTGTCGGAATACGCAATGAGCCAAATACCGATATTCGATGCAGCCCGAGCAAGCAAGATAAAGCCAATACAATTTAGTGAACCACGCGAAGGTCTAGTATCAGCACTTACTGGTTCAGGCGATTTAGCAAAATCGATTGCTGAAAAACAAAAAAGCCGTGCATAAAGCACGGCCTATTTTGGTAAATAGCGATTAGATCACTGATAACTCTACAGCAATGTTACCGCGTGTTGCGTTTGAGTATGGGCATACTTCGTGCGCTTTATTAACCAGTGCAAGAGCGGTGTCTTTATCAAGATCACCCACCGATACCGCAAGCTTAACTGCAATACCAAAACCACCTTCGATAGGACCAATTGATACTTCAGAATTAATGTGGGTATCTGCTGGTAATTTAATTTTTGCTTGGCCTGCCACTAACTTTAATGCGCCGATAAAACAAGCCGCGTAACCAGCTGCAAATAACTGCTCAGGGTTTGTACCTTGACCATCATCACCACCTAACCCTTTAGGAGTTGATAGTGCCACATCTAAACGACCATCGTCTGATTTTGCTGTGCCTTCACGGCCACCTGTTGCTGTTGCTTTTGCTGTGTATGCGACGCTTTGTAGTTCTTTCATGATTACTCTCCTAATTGAGTGAAAATATATTTTGCATGCAAAATATATTAGATCAGCTTTTTCGGGATTGCAAATACTTTGCATGCAAATTAAAATACTCGTGTTGAATTTTGAGGATCGTGCATGAAATACCCACAACTAAAATTAGATAACCAGCTATGCCACCGCTTGTATATGGCATCGAATGGGATTGCCCGTGCGTATCGAGATTCTCTCAATCAATTAGATTTAACCTACCCACAGTACGTAGTTATGATGGCGCTGTGGGAAAAAGATCAGATCAGTATTGCTGAGTTACTTGAAAAAACCGCCATAGATGGCGGTGCGATGACGCAAATTTTGAAAAAAATGAGCGATAAAGCATTGTTGTCGATCACTAAGGATAGCCATGATAAACGCAAACGACTCGTGCAGCTCGAAGCCAAAGGCAAGGCGATACAAGATCAAGCCGCTGAGATACCGTCGCAAATTCGTTGTCGCTTCCCGAGCATTAACGAACAACAAGCACTGCAACTAATTGAATTACTCGATTTAGTAAATAGTGACCTTAATTAACAAAAATTATTTGAAAGTGAATTTGGATTACACCTCTTTTTAATATAATTCTATACGCTATAGTGTTTAAAACTCATCAATACGGACACCATCATGAAAGCATTTGGATACACTACAGCAACCCCAACGTTATCTGACTCATCATTACAAGCGATTGAATTACCTGATCCCGTTGCGACAGGTCACGACATTCTTGTCGCCGTAGAAGCAATTTCAGTAAACCCTGTAGATACTAAAATTCGCGCTAACGTTTCACCAGACAGTGGCTACAAAGTTATTGGCTGGGACGCCGTGGGGACGGTTAAAGCTGTTGGCGACAAAGTATCGTTATTTAATGTCGGTGACCGTGTGTTTTATGCTGGCGACTTAACGCGCCAAGGCAGTAATGCTGAGTTGCAACTTGTTGATGAACGCATTGTCGGTCTTGCACCAACAAGCCTGAGTAATAGTGAAGCAGCCGCCCTGCCCTTAACAAGTATTACGGCATGGGAGCTATTGTTTGACCGCTTACAGATCGAAAAGTCAAAGAACAATAAGCCAGCCTCTGTATTAGTAATAGGTGCTGCAGGTGGTGTAGGCTCAATTTTAGTGCAGCTTGCCAAACAGCTTACCAATTTAACCGTTGTTGGTACCGCCGCACGAGAAGAAAGCGCCAACTGGCTTAAAGACTTAGGTGTTGATCATGTGCTTGATCATAGCAAAAACCTTAACGAGCAACGTCTTGCGGCCGACCTGAATGAATTTGATTACGTAGTGAGCTTAACGCACACCGACCAACACCTTGATAGCATTATGGAAGTGATCAAGCCACAAGGTAAATTAGCACTGATCGACGACCCTGCAAGCTTTGATATTTTGAAGTTAAAGCGTAAAAGTATTTCGCTGCATTGGGAGTTTATGTATACCCGCTCAATGTTCCAAACAGAGGATATGATTGCCCAGCATCAGCTTCTATCAGAGCTTGCCACCTTGGTTGATAACGGCACAATTAAAACAACATTGGGTGAGCATTTAGGTAAGATAAACGTAGCAAACCTTATTAAAGCCCATGGGATTTTAGAATCTCACAAAGCTCGCGGAAAGCTTGTGTTGGAGGGGTTTGAGTAACGAAGGGAAAGTTACGAGGTACGAGTTTCGAGATACGAGATGCGAGCACGTAGCAGCGATTTCACATCGCGTTTTATTCTCGAATCGCACCGACCTCACCCATGTCGCGGCATAAAGCAGCTGCTACCTGTAGGCGTCACGCTTGCTTGGCGCGCGAAACAAAAAATTAAGACTTAAGTTACGAGATGCGAGGCGCGAGCATGTAGCAGTGATTCCACATCGCGTTTTATTCTCGTATCGCCCCTACCTAACCAATATCGCGGCATAAAGCCGCTGCTACCTGTAGGCGTCACGCTTGCTTGGCGCGCGAAACAAGTTTCACGCCTACGGCCAAGGTTTTACTTTTGTGTGGTGGTTAATTATTCATGACTAAAGTCATTCCTACGAGAAATAGATACGAGTAGGTAGCAGCGATTTCACATCGCGTATTTCCTCGTTCAACAATAAAAGCACGCATCATTAAAGTGCATTACTGCATTTGCCTTTCACTATTTTAGTGCCTGATTTTAGGGACACCCAAACCACCACAAGTTAACCTATTGATTTTTAACGCATATAAATTTAATAAAGGTTTGGCACGGATCTTCCAATAGTGAGTGTGAACTGGCACTAACAAGGAGACTAACGTGACTAACTTCTTTCACACTCTTTATCTACTTTGGCGATTAGACATCAGCACATGGCATATACATGAAGCAAACGATCCGCATAATGTTGCTGATTTGGAGCGTCGCTATGTTAAATAATGACCCTGCATTTATTGAAGCGCTAAAAAAAATTTCGGTGCACCAACTGACAATCACCGAAGCGTCTGAGCAGTACCACATTCCTAAGCGTGTGTTATATAAAGCTGCACGACAGCAACAAGTTAAACAGAACAAACAAAAAGCGTATTTAATTGCCACTCAGAAACGCCTTCAACAAAGTTTGCGTCATGTAGAATTAGAGTTAGCTAGCTTCAGCTAAATAACTTCTGTATGGTTAAAATACACGCACAATAATGATGGATTAAGTATGCACGCAGTAGAAGTTAATTTTGATGGCTTAGTGGGGCCTACCCATAATTACGCGGGATTATCGTATGGCAATGTCGCTTCACTAAGTCACGCCTCTTCACATTCAAACCCTAAAGAGGCTGTACTACAAGGCCTTGAAAAAATGAAGGCCATGCACGAGTTAGGACTAGAGCAAGGTATCTTTGCACCTCATGCTCGCCCCGACATTAATGTGCTAAAACGACTGGGCTTTACAGGCACCGATAGCCAGATTATTGAAAAAGCATTTAAAGCCGACCCCATTTTACTGCGAGCTTGTTACAGTGCATCGGCCATGTGGACAGCCAATGCTGGCACTATCTCGCCTTCAGCCGATACCCTTGATGGCAAAGTACACTTTACGGCTGCTAACTTAAATAATAAGTTTCACCGCTCGCTAGAACCCGTTACAACTACAGCATTATTAAAAGCCATGTTTAACGATGAGCGTTACTTTAGCCATCATACGCATTTACCTGCTCAAGGCTTTTTTGGTGATGAAGGCGCCGCAAATCATAATCGATTATGCGACAGCCATGCAGATACAGGGCTTGAGATCTTTGTTTATGGGGCAAGTAGTTTTAATAGCGCCTTACCAAAACCTGTTAAATTTCCTGCAAGACAATCTCTTGAGGCTTCGCAAGCAGTTGCCCGTTTGCATCAGCTAAAGCCAGAAAATCAGTTATTTATTCAACAAAATCCTGATGTGATAGATCAAGGTGTCTTTCATAACGATGTGATCGCTGTGGCCAATGGCAATGTACTTTTATGCCACGAACAAGCCTTTTTGCACCAAGCAGATACGCTGAAACAAATTAAACAAGCCTACCTTGGCAACAAGCCGCTACATATTATTGAAGTGCCAACCAATAAAGTGAGCATTACAGATGCTGTAAGCAGCTATTTATTTAATAGCCAATTAATTACCTTAAGTGATGACAGCATGATACTGGTTGCCCCTAAAGAGTGTCAGCGCAATCAAGCTGTTCACGATTACATTCAAGAAATGATTTTGGCTGATAACCCTGTTCAGCAAGTGCGCTTTTTTGACTTGCGCCAAAGCATGCAAAATGGCGGTGGCCCTGCTTGTTTACGCTTGCGTGTTGCACTCAATACTGACGAACTAGCCGCGGTTAATCCGGCAGTACGATTCAGCGAAGAAAAATATACCCAACTAGTAAATTGGGCGAATAAGCATTATCGTGACTCGTTAAGTAGTGATGACTTTGCCGATCCGATGCTTTTAACCGAAAGCTATCAGGCACTTGATGAGCTAACCAGCTTACTTAATTTAGGTTCTGTGTATCCATTTCAACAAGAATAAATAATGAAAATTAAAGCAGTGCATTCTATAAAAGGGGTGTCGAAATCCCTCAATAATTTGCTGATTGATAGCGTGGCCAGTGGCGCGTCAATTGGCTTTATTGCTCCTTTATCATTACAGTCAGCACACGACTACTGGCAAGGGGTTGATAGAGATTTAGCAACGCCTTACCGTAGGCTTTACCTTGCCCTAGATGGTGATACGGTGATTGGCTCAGTGCAGCTTTCTTTATGCGCCAAAGCTAATGGCGCTCACCGCGGTGAAGTAGAAAAGCTCATGGTGCACAGCGAATATCAAGGCCAAGGAATTGCAAAACAATTGATGAATAGCCTAGAGACCGACGCGCGTATTTTAGGTATTCAATTACTATTACTTGATACCCGCCAAGGTGACACTGCCTCATATTTGTATCGTAAACTCGATTATATTGAAGCGGGCACTATTCCTGGATTTGCGAAAAGTTCCTCCGGTGAATTTGATGCAACAGTGTATTTTTATAAGCAGGTCGCATAAACCAGCTTCAATAGCCTATCGATCTAACCATAAAGTCGACTAATAAAACTTTTGAAAAGTACTAAACTAGTACTGCGGATTTTTATTAGGAGCGATAAATGGCGCTATCAATACAGCAACGGGTACTCTTTCTAGCCCTACTTCCCCCCCTACTCATTGCAATTATGCTGACACTCTACAACTATGTGCAATCAAAACACAGTGGTGCACAAACCGTTGAAAGTTTTGCTACACAAATGGAAAACGACCGTAAGTCTGAAGTTAGCAATTACCAAAAAATTGCTATGAGCTCGATTGCTAACCTCATCGCACAAGATGATGGCTCTAATACTGAGCAACTACAAAACCAAGCAAAAAGCATTTTACGTAATTTGCGTTTTGATGATGCTGGCGATACTGGCTATGTGTTTGTTTATGATGTAAAAGGTGTCAACATTGCCCATGGGGTTAACACCTCTCTTGAGGGTAAAAACCTTTATGATTTCAAAGATCCTAATGGGGTTTATCTCATTCGAGAACTGATTGATGCTGCAAAGAACGGCGGTGGTTATGTGCAGTATTCTTGGAAAAATACCAATGGCAGTGTGAATCCTAAGCTCGGCTATGCCGCTTTAGTACCAAAATGGAATTGGGTGCTAGGAACAGGTTTTTGGATCAGTGGTCTTGAGCAACAAGTCGCAGCGACAGAACAACGCGTTAATGAAGGTATCGATAATGCCTTTATAAACACCATCATCGCTTCTGTATTTGCTGTCGCAATTACCGCAGCGATTGCAGTGGTGGTATCGCGCAGTATTACTAGCCCTTTGCACACAACCGTACTAGCAATGAACGATATATCACAAGGTGATGGCGATTTAACCCAACGTTTAATGGTGAAACGAGACGATGAACTCGGCAAGCTTGGCAGTTCGTTTAACCGCTTTGCCGATGACGTTGGTAAGATGGTTATTGATATTCGCCAATCATCGCAATCGATGAATCAAGCGTCACATAAGCTCAACGAGCTACTTGCCAATATGCATGCAGGTATTAATCGCCAACATGAAGAAAGTGAACAAGTTGCAACCGCAATAAACGAAATGTCGGCGGCGTCAATGGAAGTTGCACGCAGTGCGCAAGAGGCCTCAACGGCTGCTGAACATGCCGATCATTTAGTTAAGCAGGCTAACAACCAGTTGCTCATTGCCATAAAGGTGATTAACGGCCTTGCTAAACAAGTTGATGAAGGGGCGAATGCGGTCGATCAGCTTAATCAACAATCGAGTCAAATTGGTAGTGTGCTTGATGTGATCAGAAACATTGCCGAGCAAACAAACCTACTAGCACTAAATGCGGCAATTGAATCTGCCCGAGCTGGTGAAGCTGGTCGTGGCTTTGCGGTGGTGGCTGATGAAGTGCGAACGCTAGCAAAACGCACGCAAGATAGCACTCATGAAATAGAGGCGATGATTGAGCAAGTACAACAAGGAACAACAACTGTAAATAACATTATGCAGTCAATCAAATCAGGCAGTGCAACCAGTGTTAATGAAGCGGGCGAAGTCGAAAAAGCACTCAATGAAGTATTGCTTTCGGTTAACACTATCACGTCACAAAATGCACAAATAGCCACAGCTGCTGAAGAGCAAACATCAGTGTCTGAAGCAATTAACCAAAACATGACGACCATTGTCGATATTGCGAATAAAACCGCCAATGATACCGATGTAGCCACATCGTACATGCACGATCTGACAGACACAGCAACTCAGTTAGAACAAAATGTAAGTCGTTATAAAACCTAATATCTAGCGCCATGGTTAAGCAGGTAAATACGCCTGCTTAACAAAAATCATTGGTCTTTTGTAAGTTCTTTAACCAATCAAACAAATCGTTATCGTAGCGCTTTAAGCGTTGTTGGTGTTTGTCATTAAGGCTATAAAAAGGCGCAAAGCAAATATATTTTTCGCCCATAACAAGCACTAATCGCAAACCAAAAAACGAGTAATGGTGAATAAATTGCACTTGTCTTGCATGCATATGGCGGCATTGCCCGAATAAATTGCGGTAATGCACACCGTGGCGGCATACCGTTAAATTGCGTTTTGAATTGAATACAAGTACCGCTAATAGTAATGAAACAGAGCACAACAAAAAACTAAAAAGTAAATTACTTACCTCCGATTTACTATTCATAAACCCCACTAGTAAAAGCATATTTACTGCACTTAATAATGCCCAGCTCATAAGCTCAAAGCGCTTTTCCAAGTCAATAACCTTCATTTTCGTTCCTAGGTTCTTATTTTTTGTCATGGTGTCAGCAAAATGTGGAAGAAAAATGGATTTACCTAAAAAGCATTCTAAACTTGCAGTTATTTTTTATTCTGACTTTCAGCTTGTTACATAAAAGGTACAAAGGTGTTAATCGAAACTTATCATTAGAAGTTCAAGTTACATTAAGTTTTAGTTATTACACTGCTAATAAATTTTTAGAACACAAAGGGAAGAAATGATGAACTTTAAAACTACATTACTTAGCAGCGCCGTTTTATTTGCACTTGTTGGTTGTGGCTCAGATAACGACAAGAACGACTCGGTTGATCCTCAGCCGCAAACTGCACAGTTCACATTAGGTGTGTCTGATGCACCAGTGACAGGTTTAAAAGCTGTAAATGTTGTGTTTGATTCAATCACATTGAAAACCCAAGGTGGTGAAGAATTCACGTTTGAGACCCGTGAAGATAATGATGAAACCATGCCTGAAATGGTTAACTTATTAGACTACACAGGTGATGATGTATTTTCTTTATTAGAAGATGAAGAAGTGCCTGCTGGCGAATATCAATGGATCCGTGCAGATGTGATCAATGGTGACACAAACGATTTAACCATGACTTCGCATGTTGTTTACGAAGATGACAGTATTGCACCACTGGTTGTTAAACGTAAAGGCAACGATGGTATCGGTGAAATTCAACTTGATGGCTTTACCCTAAACCAAGCTGGTAACGAGTTTGTTATTGAATTTGACCTTAAAAAGTCATTAGTTGATCCACAAAATAGTGATGAGATCTTCTTAAAACCACGCGGTGTTCGCTTAGAAAACCTTGCTGAATCTGAAGATATCGAAGGCACAGTTAGCGACGTACTTATCGCTAACTGTGAAACTGATAATATCGATATCGCACTAGAAGATGGCTCATTCGGTCATGCTGTTTACCTATATAGCAGCGATGTTGAAATGCCAATGGACAACTATGAAGTTAACGAAGATGAAACACCATTAGATGCACCTCTTGCAACGGCGGATGTTGTGTTCGATAGCGAAGATAACCAATTCGAATTTGAACTTGCGTTCATTCAACCAGGTGATTATCAACTTGCTTATACCTGTGCAGCGCACATCGATGACGCTGAAACGCAAGACGAAGCATTTACGCTTTATCAAGTAAAACCAATTACAGTAACATCGGGTGAAGACTTAGACGTATCTTTCACTGTTTCTGAATAATATTGGCATACCCCATTAAAAAGCCCGCACTGCGGGCTTTTTAATTATTGGCCACCCATTTAGCGACTCCTAGTGCTTCCATCACAAACTCAACAGATAATGCAGCTAAAATTAACCCCATAATTCGCGTTAGTATCGATGCACCGCCAACCCCAATAACTTTCAAAATTCGCTCACTTAACAACAGCAATAATAAAGTGATCAATAACACTACCAGCATTGTTATTGCCGAAATTACTTGTTCCTGAACGCTATAAATATGGTTATCGGTAATTAGAATAACCGCTAAAATTGCACCCGGCGATGCTGTTGCGGGAATTGCTAAAGGGAATACAGAAATATCGTGCTGTGACTCAACATCACCTTGCTGGGCCTCCTCAGCAAAAATCATTTGTAGACCGAACAGAAATAAAATAATGCCACCAGCAACTTGGAACGACAACAAACTAATACCCATTGCAGTTAACAGCAACTGCCCTATGACAATCGCTCCAATTAATACAATGGCAGCATAACCCACCGTTTTAAAAGCAGTCTTTCGCCGCCTATCGGCAGGCAATTTAGCTGTTAAAGCAGCAAACAACGCCATTGTGCCGATAGGGTCTATTGTTGCCCAAATGACTAAAAAATCATGCAAAACTTTATCTAACATATATACCTTAAAATGAGAATGCACTCCTTTTACATTAACAATTTTTTGCACTAATAAGTATTACACAGATCCTTGAGTTATTGAGCTGCAGATTTTTAGAGCCTTTTTGTAACGATTTAATGACAGGAAAACTCTTTATTAGCCAAATACTAAAACCAGCATAGCCTCCCCTTGTAGCTATGCTGGTTTTCTCGTTGTTACTATCTGAATATGTTAATATTATAAGCCTTACCCAAACAGCCTAGGCTTTGTTATGACATCGCGTATTCTCAAATCGATTTTTTACTCATCTTTTCTATTAGGCTCTGCTGTATTTTTGCAAGGTTGCCAAGAACAACCTCAATCAGATCAAATTGCCGTCACCGGCGGGCTTATCCAAGGGCAAAAAGAAGGACGTTTTATTGCCTATAAAGGCATTCCGTATGCTGCTGCTCCGGTGGGAGAGTTACGCTGGCGAGCACCGCAACCTGTGCCCAAGTGGCAAGGTGTAAAAGTACTTAACGATTACGCGCCTGACTGTATGCAAAAGCCGTTTGCAGCCGATGCAGCACCGCTGACAACAACCCCTTCGGAAGATTGCCTTTATTTAAATGTATTTAAACCCACTAAACCCAGCGATACTCCTTACCCTGTTGTGGTGTGGATACACGGGGGTGGTTTTGTAAATGGTGGCGCATCACCTGCTGTTTATTCAGGTGAGAGCTTTGCTAAACAAGGGGTTATTTTTGTTAGCTTTAATTATCGCTTAGGCCGATTTGGCTTTTTTGCGCACCCTGCTCTGAGTCGTTTTGAGAACGATGCACTGGGCAACTACGCTTTAATGGATCAAATTGCGGCACTTGAATGGGTGAAACAAAATATCGCTCAATTTGGTGGTGATGCTGCAAAAGTGACACTCATGGGTGAATCTGCAGGAGGCGCATCGGTACATGCGATGATGCAAACCCCTGCAGCTAATGGCTTATTCCAGCAAGCGATTATTATGTCAGCGGGCGGACGAGAGCTATTTAAGCAGTTGCCACTTAATAGTGATGACGACACCGTATTAAGCGCCGAAAAAATTGGCGAAAACTTTGCCAAACAACACACCATTTTAGGCAGTGATGAAAATGCCCTTGCTGCACTGCGTGAGTTATCTGCCGAAGACGTGGTTGATAACCTAAATTTGAGCACATTAAACCGACAAAATAATGATGAGTCTACGTACGTTGGCGGGCCAATTATTGATGGCACTATTATCAATTCGGCGACAGAAGCGCGCTTGAGTAAAGGCACATTTAGCCATGTTGCGACCATGGTTGGCGCAACAGATATGGATTTAGGCTTTGCTAATTTTGCTTCTAAAGAGGCGCTATTCGCAAGTTTTGCTCCGCACAGTACACAAGCAAAAATGACTTACGATGCAAATGACCAAATGCCTTTACCCTTACTTAATTACCAAGTTGGTCAAGACGCTTTAATGCAAGAGCCTGCAAGGTTCGTTGCAAAACGTGTGACAGATATGGGTAACGATGCCTTTTTGTATCGATTTGGTTATGTGACGCAAACTTTAGATAAACCTGGTGCAGAGCACGCCAGCGAAATTCCGTACTTCTTTAATACTGTGGCTGCTAAATATGGGCACGTTACCACTGAGCAAGATAAGCAAGCCGCTAAAATAATGCACCGTTATGTGACGAACTTTATTAAATTAGGCACACCAAATGGCCCAGGGTTACCGACTTGGCAAGCATATCAAAATGATGAATCTTTTATACTGCAAATGAGTAAGTCAGGGACTGCAGAGTTTTTACCGGACCCCTTACAAGCGCGGTTAAACATCACAGCAACCAAAGCTGAAAAGTAATAATTAAATAAGGCGCTTAATATAAGCGCCTTATTTTTATCCTTGCTGCTGAACATACTCAAGCGCTGTCATCTTGTGGTATGTCACATTAGGATGAAATACATGAGTAGGATCTGGGTCTACTACTTCAATTGGCGTGCCTTGACTGCGTGCAATATCGAGTGCCATTTGCGTAATATTGACGCTAAACGAGGTGCCGATAAAGACGATTTTATCGGCATCGAGCATGCGCTGTTGCGCCTCAGAAATTCGATAAAGTTCAGTGTAGTATTCGTCAAATAACAACACGTACGGCTTAAACGATTCGTTGAGCTTAGGGCTTTCATTATTAATATTGAACACCTCAAGCAAGGAGTGGTGGAGGTTGTCTTCGTTGACTTTATCCCACGGTGCGTTAAAAGCCATCACATCGTCACCTTGATGGTGAAACAGTGTCATTTGATCTAAGCGACCATGAATAGCAATAAAATCAGTGTTTCCCGCTTTACCATCAAGGCCATCAATATTTTGCGTAATGAGATTTTTATCACTCAACCAATGATGAGCCTCATTAGGGCCGTGATGGCGGTAGGTTGCAAAACGATGATAATACCAAGCTAAAAATTCGCGAGGGTTGTTTTCGTACATAGCACGGGTTGCCATTTCCATCGGCGTATAATTTTTGCTACCAATGGTCCAATAACCATCTTCACCACGAAAGGTTGGTATACCGCTAGCGGCACTCACTCCCGCTCCAGTAATATAGAGTGTATTCATAGAGATAACTTTACCTTGTAACCAAGGGCATCGGCTGTCACTTGTTGATTATTGTCCATACCACCCAGACGATACAAACTTCCTTGGTGCTCTAATAAACCTCGATGATCCATGCTCGCGGTATCGGCTTTTGGCATTACTTGCCATGTGTTTTTTTCAACATCAAAGCGCCAAACATGATCACTCGCTGGTGCTGGTTTGCCATCGTATCCCATGCCATTGTAGTTATATGGGTTATCAGAGCCTCCCATCATATAAATATCGCCATTAAAACTGGTTGCTGCCATACGGTAATGGGCAACACCTGTAGGGTGCGGCACGGTACGCCAATCTATTTTTAATGGGTTATCAGCATCAATCGTGCCTTTTAAACACTGTGCAACCGCAGTAAAAGAGCGGCGCTTATCAGCATTCGCCTGTGTTTTAACGCCATCACACACCAATAGAGTGTTTCCACTAATTGCCGCTGCTTGGCCAAACACCGGTTGACCTAAAAACGGCGAAGCCTGTTGCCAAGTATCTGTTTGTGTATCATACACTTGTACTAAGTTAACATTACCATCGTTATGCCAACCACTGACTAAATAGATATAACGCTGCTGGTACTTAAGTGCCACACTGTCATCCACCGGCACAGGCATACTGGCAAGTTGCGTATATGAATTAGAGAGCACATCATAGCGATATACATCGGGTGTAGAGATTTCTTGATGATCGGCGCTAACGGTATACCCACCAAATACATAGGCATGCTGACCCACACCCACTGCGGTACTTGCCAAACGACCAGTAAGGGGCAATGTACTTGGCACAGCTTTAGCCGCTTGCCACGCGTTGTCGCCCACTTTAAGGACCCACACTTTATTATGAACATCGGTATGTGCTTTGCCTGAGCTCAAGCCCATAAAGCTTAGGAAGTAGACTTGTTCATCAATAACAACTTTGGCGACAGCATTGTTTGCGACGGGTTCAGGTAAAGCAGGAATGGTTGCAAGTGCAATAGAAAATAACAGGCTCATAAATTAAACAGGTAACTTAACACGTCTCTTAAGAATACCATTTTATGAGCCTGAATAAAGGCTCGCTATTAGTAAGCAATACTAATACGTTGATTTAAATGCGCTGCCGACTGTGCTTCATCAAGCATCGCTTTAGCATAATCAGTAACTGATATTTTGCTTTCGCCATTTGCATCAGTAAAGAAGCTGTCGCCACCAACACGGTACGGACCTTCTGACTCCCCAGGGTAAATGACCGCTGCCGGTGATACAAAAGTCCAAGCTGTATCTGCTGCTGATGCTCTAAATACATCAAGTGCCTCACCTTGAGCAATGGCTTCTGCTTTGTATTCAGCAGGAAAATCTGGGCTTGATACCAGAGTTACACCGGGTGCCACTTCTAAGCTACCTGCACCGCCCACCCATAAAATGCGTGTGCCAGTACCTGCAAGCGAGTTTAGTAATTGCTTTGCCGTGTTTGCAACAATTTCATGATTCCCTAAAGCACGACCACCAATTGCCGCAATAACAACATCACTACCTGCAGCTGCAGTTGCGATATCGTCTTTAGTTAAATCAAATTCAGTCACAGTGACGTTATCTTGGGTTACTTTACTTGCGTCTCTAACTAATGCATTAACTTGATGACCACGTGCGATTGCTTCTGAAGTAATGTGGCTGCCAATCCAACCTGTTGCGCCAATAACTGCTAATTTCATGAGGAATTCTCCGTTGTTTGTTTCAATGATTGCAGTTTACTTGTTCACCAATTACTGATAAATACACTATATAGATACACATTGTTTCATTTTAAGATACCAATGGATAAACTCACTTCAATTACTAGCTTTGTCGAAGTTGCCCGTACAGGCAGTTTTACTCAGGCTGCAGAGCATTTAGGTTTAAGCCGATTACAAGTTTCTAGGCATATTCAAGACATTGAAAAGTGGCTAAATTTAAGGTTGTTTCATCGCACAACACGCAAAGTAAGTTTGACCCTTCAAGGCGAAGAAGCCCTTAGCTATTGCCAGCAAATATTAAATCAAGTGTCTGATTTACAAAGCCGAGCACACAGTCATAACAACGAATTGGTAGGTACCATTCGCGTTGCCTCCCCGATTGGGCTTGGCCAACATAAGCTATTTGATGCCATCGAAGAGTTTACCAAACGCCACCCGCAGACGCGCTTTGAACTGTTACTTTCAGATAGTTTATCGCAGCTGGTTGATGACCGCGTTGATATCGCTTTGCGTTACATCCACCAGCCAGATGAAGGTCTTATTGCCCGTAAGCTAATGTATATCGCAACCGCTGTGTGTGCCTCTAACGATTATTTAGCTGTGCACCCACAGATTTTTGAGCCGAGTGACTTATCTGTTCACAGTTGCCTTGTTCATAACAAACACACTATTTGGCAATTTCAACACGGCGACAACACACAAAAAGTGACCGTGAAGGGCAACATTGTTGCCAACGATATGGGGGTGCTTCTAAAAGCAGCAAAACAAGGAATCGGGGTGGCTCACCTACCATGCGATCTCGCCAATGACTATTTGGCATCAGGTGAGCTTGTAAAAGTACTGCCAGAGCATACTACTATGGGCTCTCACTTATGGGCGGTGTATTTATCGCGTAACTTCCAACAAAATGTAGTCAGAGCGTTCATCGACTTTTTAGCAGAGCACTGGCAACACGATATTTTATAATCTAAACCTGCTGCAAATACGTATAAGCTACAAAAAGGAGCCGGAATGCAGCACTTAGATCATGAAGTATCACGCATCATAGAGATGGCGTGGGAAGACAGAACCCCGTTTGAAGCAATAAACCAACAGTTTGGTTTAAATGAAAAAAACGTTATTGCACTGATGCGTGAGCAATTAACGAGCTCGAGTTTTAAACTCTGGCGAAAGCGCGTATCAGGGAGACAAAGTAAACATATTAAACTTCGCCATCCCGATATTTTAAGAGGTTATTGCAAAACTCAATATAAGCACAGGTAACACTATTTAAGTTGGTCAGCGAACTGACCAACCGCATCGACCACTTTTTGTGCGCCATTTTGAATATCTGACATAACTTTGCCAGATTCAGTTGCTAGGCTGTAGCCTTGTTCAGCTTTGCTCTTACCTTGTTCTATAACTTCAACTGTATTTTGAGTCAGTGCCCTGTTTTGCTGTACAACATCAACAATTTCAACAGTCGCTTTTGAAGTACGTGAAGCGAGCTGTCTTACCTCATCAGCAACAACAGCAAAGCCCCTTCCTTGTTCGCCAGCACGAGCTGCTTCAATCGCTGCATTAAGCGCTAATAGGTTTGTCTGATCAGCAATACTACTGATACTTTGAACTATATTTGCGATTTGCTGAGACTGTTTATCAAGTGCTGTGATCTCATTTGCTGCTTGTTCCATTTTATTTGCAAGTTCATCCATAACACTAACCATATTACTGAGTACTTCAGCCCCTTGATGAGCGATTTGATCAGTTTCAGTCGAGGTACTATAAGCAATGTCAGCTGCTTGAGACACAGCTATTTCACGATTTACTTGATCAGTAATCACCGTTGCAAACTTAACAACCTTATAAAGCTCCCCTTGTTCACTAAACACAGGATTATATGTGGCTTCTAACCACACGGGATCACCATATTTATTAACACGTTTGAATCGAGAGGAAACAAACTCACCTTTTTGTAGTTTCTGCCAAAATGCCGCGTACTCTGATGAGCTTGCTTCTTCAGGTGAACAAAACATACTATGGTGCTTACCAATAATTTCGTGTTCTTTATAGCCGACACCCAGTAAAAATTGCTGATTTGCTTTTAATACATGACCCGTTAAATCAAACTCGATTACGGCCATAGAGCGATGAATTGCTTTTACTAAGTCCTGGTTTTCGCGTGACGATTCAATCGTGCGTGTTAGTGCATTTGCATGCAATGTAAAATGAAGAAATTGGTTTTGCTTATTTACCACAGGATGAACGAACACTCTTAGCCAAGCCTCTTCACCTTTAGCATTGACCAACTGAACGGCTCCTGCCCATGGCTTTTTGTTTTGTAGTGCGTGTTTAAAGTTCAGATAGTGTTCTGTTTTTCGCGCCAATTGCGGCACTAAATCAAGTAATGCAATCCCATCAAGTTGATTTGCGCTAAAACCCAGTTCAATTTGAACTTGGGGATTAGTATCAATAACACAGCCTTTGCCATCAAGCGTTAATGTAAGCATTAGCTCATAAAGATTTTGCTTTATTTGAGAAACCCTAAATAATTCGTCTTCAAGATTGGTTATTTTATTTTTTAGTGGCTTGGTAGAAAACATGGGGTACATCACTTCATTGCTAAATTAAAATTCAAACAGTGAACTCATTTACTTAAAAAGTTACTGAATATTAAACTATTACAATATATCCCTATGTTTCTATGATATGGAGTTTCAAGAAGTGAGACAAGGTATTCCTTCCAATTCGCAAAAAATAGGAGGAGCTTTAAGGAAATTAAACCGCATTGATAACACAGCAAAATTTCGTTATTAGGTTGCTTATAATACTCTACAGCTGCATCAATGCAGATGCCTAAGGCTTATTGCAAATTAGAATCACTTATTTAACTGGTTAGAAAACTGGCCAACCGCATCAACAACTTGCTGTGCTCCATGTTGAATATCTTCCATTACTTGTCCTGATTCATTCGACAAAGCAAGACCTTGCTCTGCTTTGACTTTCCCTTGTTCTATAACCTTTACTGTATTTTGAGTTAATGATTGATTTCGCTGAACAACTTCCACAATCTCTTCAGTTGCTTTAGATGTCCGAGATGCTAATTGCCTAACCTCATCTGCAACCACCGCAAAACCACGGCCTTGCTCACCTGCACGAGCTGCTTCAATTGCAGCGTTAAGCGCTAATAAGTTAGTTTGATCAGCAATACTACTAATGCTTTGTACAATACTTGCTATATGTTGCGACTGCTTATCTAAGGCTGCGATTTCTTGCGCCGCTTGCTCCATCTGTAAAGCAAGTTCATCCATAACAGCCACTGTGTTTTTAAGTACTTCAGCTCCTTTTACAGCGAGTTTGTCGGTTCCTGTTGAGGTACCGTAAGCAATCTCTGCCGCTTGAGAAATTGCATGCTCACGATTCACTTGTTCAGTGATCACAGTTGCAAATTTCATTACTTTATAGAGATCCCCAAAATCATTAAAAATCGGATTGTAAGAGGCCTCAAGCCAAACGGTATTACCAAACTTATCAACACGTTTAAAGCGAGATGCTATGTACTCACCATTTTTTAAACGCTGCCAAAATTGCTCATACTCAGTAGAGTTTGCTTCTTCTGGTTCGCAAAACATTCTGTGATGTTTACCTTCTATCTCTTTTTCGGAGTAACCCATCGCATTATAAAAATGACTATTTGCACTTAAAACATGACCCTCTAAATCAAATTCAATAACCGCCATAGCACGGTGTAACGCTTTAATAATGTCTTTATGCTCTCTTGCGGTAGCAATTGTATCGGTTAGTAAAGTGGCATAAATTGCGAAAAATAGAATTTGATCTTGAGGACCTTTTACTGGGTGCGAAATAATTCTAAGCCACTCTGTTTTACCATTTTTGTGATAAAACTGCAGCGCCCCAACCCAGTGCTTACAATGCTCTAAAGCAGAAGAGAATTGGCTAAATTGTTCAGTAGATTTGGACTCATTTGTAATGATGTCAAATAGGTGCGTGCCAGGGAACGCATCTTTATCGTAGCCAAGTGCTTTGATAAAGTTCTGATTTATATAGGATACCTCGCCGCTTTCAAGTACATTAAGCGAAATCATTTCTTCATTCAAGCCATCACGCACCTGCTGTAAATGAAATAGCTCAGTCTTTAACGACACAAGCTCAGAGTTTACTGACTTACTGAAAAACATAGGATCCTCAAGAGATTAACGTGCATTAAAGTAAGTGTAGAACATTTGAATCAAGGTGTACTAATAAGCTGTAAATTTTATTATTAATTCACTCAGTCAGCTTAATATATTTTTCAGCAAGCTCATCTAACGTTTCACGATGATTAGGATCAGGCTTAATACAGTCGATAGGACATACACTAACGCAGGTAGGATTATCATAATGCCCAACACACTCAGTGCATTTATTAGGATCGATTTGATAGATTTTTGCACCCATATAAATAGCTTCATTCGGGCACTCAGGATCACACATGTCGCAGTTAATACATTTGTTATTGATGAGTAATGCCATGACACACCTTTAAGCACTATAAATGGGTATTGTTTTTAAAATCTAATCTAGTTTTTAAAAACAACGAAAATTGCAGCCGCGCACTATAAATTGCAGCGTATAAAGTTTCTTTGATCTAGATCAAGCTTAAAAGTAGTTAAGATCCTCCGAGAGCATTATTACAGCTGTAATGTAGTGGGATTATCTACCGAACTAAGTTATGTGATGAGATAAGTGAGAGGTTTGGTGACTATGTATGTTTTAAGTATGAATAGCATTAATAAGATAATAACTCGTTACTGGACAAAAGCACGTTAGAGTATTTATTCGGTAACTCCTGAGTATGGTGCGCGACGAAATCGCGTAACAGTTGAGCTTGCTCAACGGCATAATTCTTTTGTTAGTTTTTATCATACCGCTCTTTCCAGCTAGAGTTATAATTCTGGTTTTTCATTTCGATCCACATTTCCGCATCACTGCCCATAAACATATATGCAATGTGATCTGGACTAAAAGTCAGCGTAGTTTGGTATGTAATCCCAGATTTCTCAATTTGTGAATAAGGTGTGTTGTTTAAGCCTATCTTTTTTACGCTGCGCAAATTTTCAATTAGTAACTCTTTATCGTGCCATGATAATAAGAAACCCTCCCAAGCATTTAACGATGACTTTGCTAAAACGATAGAGTCAGAATTATTTTTACCATCATTAAACATAACAACCAGTTCAGCGCTTTTATCATCTTCATTTGCTTTAATGCCAACCGAAAATGATTTTGTCCCACCTTCGCTTCGCACCAATAAAAAAGCACCTGACTCTACATCTTCACTAAAATGCAGTTTGTTGACATTGATATACCCAGTAAAGCTACATTTGTTTCCGCAGGTTTTCTTGAATGTATTTAATTCAGCCATCCCCACAGGTACAGAATGTTCGCTTTTCACAAGTACATTGGAAAGGCTTTCGACGGAGAATAAAAGCAACAAAATAAGTAAATATAATCGCATAAATTCCCTTGCTAACTAACATTTTAGTATTTATGCGACACGCAGTTTGTGTTGCATAATCGGTTGTTGGACTGAGCTGTTACCTGCTCGGAGTGTCAGAGTTGGTATTGTCTATGCTATGGCTTTACTTATAAAAACTAGGCTTTTTTGAGGCTCTCACTTTCCTAGCTAGTTTAATCAGGTTAGTGTTATGTAAGCTCGGCCTGCATTGCTCAGCGTTTATTATACTTTCATTACACCTAAGTTTGGCTAAATAAGCAACTATATATTTGCACGCGCAAAGCAGCCATGAGAGCATTTATCCTAACTCGTCTTGGGGCGTGCGACGTGAAGTCGTATGAAGCGCTGTTCACCGCTTAATGAGTGAACCATCTGTATCACCAGATGATCCTAGGAGCCTGAATAAAGTAGCGGCTCTGACAATGTAACGAAGGTTGGTA
>NZ_JAKGBH010000039.1:0-39368 GCF_021532515.1 Pseudoalteromonas sp. PAST1
ACGGTATGTCAGGCACCAAGAAAAGGAAGAGGTGCAAGAGCAGGCGCAGTTAACACTGCAGTAAACAACGCCCCCTTCTAGGGGGCTAATGCAAAGCCACCTTCTTTAGAAGGTGGATCTTTTACTTAGTTCGGCTGTCATTTCATCATTTAGCGCTTGTTTAGAAATATATTGCATACCGCGCTGTGCCTTTAAAATATAACCTCGCTCAGTTTCAATAATCTCACTAATCTGTTGCCAGCTTAATTGGTAGCTTTTATACGGGTTTTCGGCTTTCACCCCATCATCAAATACGATAGTCACTTCGCTGCCTGATGCACGGCTCATCATTTGTCTTGCGACCCACCATGGGCGCTTGTAATAAAACGATAAGCACTCAACGACGGCAAGCATAATCATAAAGCTACCAAGGTAATGATTCTCTAATTGATAAAACGCCAATAAGCCTAAGGTTATTAACAATATCAACAGCGGGTATTTAGGCTTGGCTTGAGATGAATAAGGCAAAGACTCATCAAAGCATTCGTAATAATACGGTTTATCTAATGTGTAAGTTGTACTTAATGTCATTCGTGGGCTCACTTAATTTGCTGACAGCAGTTTAACATTGATAGAAAAAATCTGCCGTAGTTGGTTTTCATTTAGTTGTCATTGTGAGAGCTTAAGTTATGTGTATTTTAAAGGCGTAAGTTGTATGTTAGTTAGTTCAATGTCATTAGCACTTGCAATGACCACAAATACTTTTTTAGTTATGGGCGATATGCCATACACCCCGATTGATGAAATTAATCTCGCCAAAGGCGGAAAAATTACCAAGGCAATCGAAGCAACACCGCATGGCTTTTTAATACATCTTGGTGATATGAAATCCGGGGCGCTTGCTTGCACGAACAAGCTTTTGCAAACAAATAAAGCGTTATTGACGTCATTGACCCCACAGCCTTTTATTTACACCCCCGGTGATAATGAATGGACCGATTGTGACCGAGAAAAGCTATCGGTACGTTTTGATGAGCTTGAGCGGCTAAGCTTTGTTAAAGGCTTAATGTTCGACGAGGCTTATACACAAAAAGCACAGCAACTACAGGGTTATGCCACACAAGCTGAAATGCTAGAGAATGCCCGTTGGCAGTTTGATGGTATTGAGTTTCGTACTTTGCATATACCGGGCACTTTTAATGGCCGCTCGCAAATTTTAAAAAGTGACAAAAACGCAGCACTTGATGCCGCTGACAAACGTGATAAGTACAACTTAATTTGGTTAAAACAAGCACTTGTTCAACAAGATGCTAAGGCCTATGTGTTTGGCTTTCAGGCTGATATTTACCACCCAAGCAGTAAACCCGCCTGTAGTGAATCGCAGCGCTCTAAATGTGATGCATTTAAACTATACCGAGATGCCATCAGCGACTTTGCAAAGCACACTAAGAAGCCTGTGCTTGTAATGCATGGTGATACCGGCCCATATTGTCAGCAGCCGTTAGCGAGTAACTTAACGCGTTTAAATGTCCCCGGAGATTTTGCTGTAAGCGATGTCGCAAAAGTAAGTTTTATCGACGGCCAATGGCATATAGCAAGTGTAACGACAAATGTGCCCCTCACTAAGGTATGTGAGTGATAACGTTGGGTAGAACGGAGACGCACTCAGAGCCGTCAGCTATCAGATTAAAACCCAACAAGTTAGCGAGTTTCTAGAGAAAGGAGCTATCAGCTTTCAGCCGTCAGCTATCAGATTAAAACCCAACAAGTTAGCGAATTTCTAGAGGAAAGAGTAAAGTTATCGAGTTTGAGGCTCACGTAGGCGTGAAATTTATTTCGCGCGGTGGTTTATAAAGTCATCAGACTTTAAACCCAAGTTAAGACTTGTAGGAGGCGTTTTAACGCCGAAAAAACTCACGCTATAGCCAAAAGTTCACGGTTAAAACCATTCCTACGATTATCTCAGATCTCATGCATCATTTAAAAAACAAAAAAGCGGCACTTGGCCGCTTTTCTTAAGTAAGGTGTGCTATTAGCAGTTAGTTTCTTCTGCGTTAACACCTTCTTTTACTTCTTCACATGCATCTTCAACTGCATTTTGTGTATCAGTAATTGCTTCGTCAATACGCTCACCTGCGTCTTCAGCAGAGTTGTCTTCACAACCCATGATGAAAAGACCTGAAAATAGGGCGATAGTTGCGGCTTTTAAAGTTGAATTTTTCATAATGAAATTCCTTGTAAATTTAAAAAAAGTAAGTGGTTATCTGCTTTTAACTACTTAGGGACGTTGCCTCTAAGTGCTCCTGATACCAGCGAAATAACAAGTAATACTAAAAATATAAAAAAGATAATCTTAGCGATGCCTGCAGCGGCTCCTGCGATACCGCCAAAACCTAACACTGCTGCGATTAACGCGATAACTAGAAAAGTAATTGTCCAGCGTAACATAGTGGTCTCCTTGGCTATTTAAATTTTCTTAAGTTCGATGTAACTGAAGCGAGTTCTGTGCCAGAACTTTTATTTTATATATTTCAATGGGTTGTGTGTTTTTGTTGTTCTTTAGAGGGTTCATCATTTGGTAACTTTTACGAGTAAGCATGTAACTTATTCATAGTGATATTTTTTCATATTGAGATGCATGAGAAAAAGAGATAATGCACCAATAAATGGTAAGACCAATTTAACTTTATTTGGGTTGGCTACCTCTAACACCTTGTTGTGTGTGGTTTTTAGCCATTTTGTTGCTATTAATTAATAGTTCAGCATATAACGACTGGCTATATTGATTATTTATATCATCTATAGCAGGGCTTTAAATGCATAAATAGTGGGGTGTTAATTATATGTACGTCATGTTATTTTAAATTTAATTGGTTTTACCAATTTACAATGGTGCTATACAAATGAATTTTGTTTGTTATTATTGGTGCATAATTATTTAACAAAAATAACTTTTTATTTTAAGTAAGCGAGGGGAGTCGTATGGATATAGGTGGATTACTCACCACTGCGGCCAGTTTGATGGTGACAGGCATGGTAGGCGTGTTTGTTTTTCTGACTATTTTGATTTCAGCAGTCACTTTAATGTCAAAGGTAGTGGGTCGATTTGATGATCCTGCAATTGCAGAACCTACGCGTACAGCAAAAATTCAACCTCAACAGGGTGTGCCACAGGCACATATTGCAGCAATCAGCGCTGCAATTGCTCAATTTCGAAATAAACAAAAATAACGGGGCAGCTTAAACATGGCTAAATTAAAACTAACCGAACTAGTATTGCGCGACGCACACCAGTCTCTTTTGGCAACGCGTATGCGCTTAGACGACATGCTACCCATGGCAGAAAAACTCGATAATGCGGGTTATTGGTCAATTGAATCATGGGGTGGTGCGACGTTTGACTCGTGTATCCGTTATTTAGGTGAAGATCCTTGGCAACGTATTCGCGAGCTAAAAGCGGCAATGCCAAACACTAAGCAACAAATGCTACTACGCGGACAGAATCTTCTAGGTTACCGTCATTATGCTGATGATGTAGTCGAAAAGTTTGTTGAGCGTGCCCACAAAAACGGTGTTGATGTTTTCCGTATTTTCGATGCGATGAACGATGTGCGTAACCTTGAAACTGCCATTAAAGCTGCTGTTAAAGTAGGTGCTCATGCCCAAGGTACTATTTCGTACACAGTAAGCCCTGTACATACGCTTGATATGTGGCTTGAGCTTGCAAAACAACTAGAAGATCTTGGTTGTCATTCAATTTGTATCAAAGATATGGCAGGTTTATTAAAGCCTTATGATTGTGAACAGTTGATCAAAGGTTTAAAAGAAACTGTGTCTATTCCTATTGCGATGCAATGCCACGCGACCACAGGTTTAAGCACTGCAACTTACCAAAAAGCGATCGATGCAGGTATCGATATGCTTGATACGGCTATTTCGTCAATGAGTATGACCTATGGTCATAGCGCCACAGAAACCATCGTTTCAATTGTAGAAGGCACTGAGCGAGACACAGGCCTTGATTTAAACCAATTAGAAGAAATTGCTGCTTACTTCCGTGACGTACGCAAGAAATATGCTGCATTTGAAGGTAGCCTTAAAGGCGTTGATGGACGTATCTTATTAGCGCAAGTGCCGGGCGGCATGTTAACTAATATGGAAAATCAGCTTAAAGAGCAAGGTGCTGCTGACAAACTTGATCAAGTATTACTCGAGATCCCGCGTGTTCGCGAAGACTTAGGTTACATTCCACTCGTTACACCAACCTCGCAAATTGTTGGTACTCAAGCAGTACTTAATGTTTTGACTGGCGAGCGATATAAAACCATCACTAAAGAAACTGCGGGTGTCCTTAAAGGCGAGTATGGTGCAACACCAGCGCCAATGAATAAAGAGCTGCAAGAACGTGTACTAGATGGCGCTGAAGCAATCACTTGCCGTCCTGCTGATAAGCTTGAGCCTGAACTTGAGAAGCTTGAAGCAGAGTTATTAAGTGAAGCTAAAGAGCAAGGTTTAGAGCTTGCTGATGACGTGATTGATGATGTGCTTACTTACGCATTATTCCCTCAAATTGGCCTTAAGTTTATTAAAAACCGTAACAACCCTGATGCGTTTGAAGCAATTCCAACGGGTGAAGTTGCTAAGTCAGAAAGCAAACCAGCCGCTTCAAGTCCTGCAAAAGCAGAGCAATACAGCGTTAAAGTTGACGGTAAAGTTTACGATGTCGTTGTAGCGCAAGGTGGTGAACTAAAAGAAGTAACTCTAAAAGACAGTGAGTTAATTCCTCAATCTGCCTCAGCGTCTGTTAGCGAAACCTTAAACGCGCCGTTAGCAGGCAATATTTTCAAAGTGAAAGTAAAAGCTGGCCAAACAGTAAATGAAGGTGATGTGGTTATCATAATGGAAGCAATGAAAATGGAAACAGAAGTTCGCGCCGCACACTCAGGTACAATAGCTGAAGTATTAGTAGCAGAGGGCGACTCTGTTGCCACTGGCGATGCGCTAATCGCGCTAGCATAGGAGGCAGAGGATGGATGGTGTTTTAAACCTCTGGCATGCGACAGGTATTGCTAACTTTACCTTTCCTGCATTAATAATGATTGCGGTAGGTTGCGGGTTATTATATCTCGCAATCGCCCGTAAATTTGAGCCATTATTGTTATTACCTATCGGCTTTGGGGCTATTTTAACTAATATTCCTGTAGCCGGGTTATCTGAACCGGGTGGTTTGCTTTATTACGTGTACGATATCGGGATTGATTCTGGGGTGTTCCCACTTTTGATCTTTATGGGCGTGGGGGCGCTTACAGACTTTAGTGCCTTGATAGCAAATCCGCGTATGTTGCTGTTAGGCGCGGCTGCACAGTTTGGTATTTTTGCTACTTTATTTGGTGCAATTCTACTTAACTTTATTCCTGGTTTTGAGTTTACACTTCAAGATGCATCGGCCATTGCCATTATTGGTGGAGCAGATGGTCCAACAGCTATTTTCTTAGCATCTAAGCTGGCACCTGATTTACTTGGTGCAATAGCAGTAGCGGCTTATTCATATATGGCACTTGTGCCAATTATTCAGCCGCCAATTATGCGTGCATTAACAACGCAAGAAGAGCGCGAAATTCAAATGCCGCAACTTCGTACAGTATCGAAAAAAGAGAAAATTGTTTTTCCATTAATGGTGCTTAGTTTAACTATCTTGTTTTTACCTGCGGCAACACCGCTGGTAGGTATGTTCTGCCTAGGTAACTTGATGCGTGAATCGGGCGTGGTTGATCGTTTGAGCAATAGTGCACAAAACGAAATCATCAACATTACCACCATTTTCTTAGGCTTAGCGGTAGGCTCAAAGCTTGCAGCCGATAAGTTCTTAACCGTAGAAACAATCGGTATTTTGGTGTTAGGTGCATTGGCCTTTGCAATTGGTACAGCGTCAGGGGTGTTTATGGCAAAAGGTCTGAATAAGATCTCTAAATCGCCAATCAACCCATTAGTAGGCGCAGCAGGTGTGTCAGCGGTACCAATGGCAGCACGGGTGGTTAATAAGGTAGGCCTTGAGAGCAACCCGCATAACTTCTTGTTAATGCATGCCATGGGACCAAACGTAGCAGGGGTATTAGGAAGTGCCGTTGCAGCAGGTATTCTGTTAGCGATTGTTGGCTAAGTCGATTTACTTCCAACCGACTGGCGCAGTAATTTTACTGCGCTTTTTTTTGCCTATAGACTAGGGTCACCCTAAAGAAATTGTAGTTAAATGATAGTTGTGTAAGGAAGCCGCCATGAATGTTTTTATTATCTTATTATGCCTTTTTGTTGCCTTGGTTATTCTAATACCGCTACTTGAAAAATATCAGTCTAGAATGGGGCTTGATGGCGCGACAAAGTATGCAAAGTACATTTGGCCACTGGTGATGATTTCGCTGATTATTCAACTTATCTATGTTCTTTTAAGGTAATAGTTGTATTAAACCGCAGTGCTATCAGTACTCATTTTAGTAAAGTCTATAATAGTTTTAGCCGGGTTTATTTGGCACAAAAAAGCCGCTTCAATTGAAGCGGCTTTTTTATGTTTACTTAACTACTTATTTAACGCCAATTGTAACTCACGGTTACGTTGTAATTGCGCTAAGAAGTTATCAGCAATCGGTTTAAACTTAGCTAACTCATCGCGCGGTAAAGGCTCTGATTTAGGTAGTTTGACCGTTTTCGGATTACGGTGTACACCGTTTACTAAGAATTCATAGTGTAAGTGTGGGCCCGTTACACGACCTGTCGCACCAACCGTACCAATCTTTTGGCCTTGCTTCACTTTCTGACCAGTTCTAACCATCTTTTTGTCTAAGTGTAAGTACTTAGTTACATACTGTGTGCCATGGCTAATAAATACATAGTTACCATTGTATTTACTGTAGCCTGCTCTAATCACTTTACCATTACCCGATGATACAACTGGCGTACCGGTACGCGCTGCGTAATCGATACCGTTATGTGGTTTTACCGTTTTGGTCACTGGGTGTAAACGACGCGGGTTAAAGCTCGAACTAATATACTTAAAGTTAACTGGCGCACGTAAGAAAGCTTTTTTCATGCTGCGGCCTTCAGGCGTATAGAAGTTACCATCGGTATGGCGAATAGCAGTGTAACGCTCGCCTTGGTTAATAAACTCTGCGGCAATAATTTTACCGTCGCCAATGTATTCACCATCAACATAGTGAGCTTCGTAAATAAGACCAAATTGGTCACCTTTACGAATGTCATTAGCAAAGTCGACATCCCAACCAAAGATGTCAGCAAAATTCATAATTTGACGCTCGCTTAAGCCAGCGGCAATGCCTGATGTCCAAAAGCTATTAGAGATCTCGCCGCCAGCAGATTTACTTAGCGTTTCGATTTCTTTGCTATCGATAGAAGTGTCGTAGTTACCTTCGTCATTTAATGTAACGTATAAGGTATCTGTTTTTGAGATCACATAACGAAGCTGCGCTAAAGAGCCATCTTCAGCGGTTGCAAAGCTTAAGATTTCGCCTGGGTGAATTTTTGTTAACTTACGAGTTTCAGCGTTGGTATTAACTAGTTTGTGTAATGTTTGCGCTGAGAAACCCGCACGTTTAAAGATAAGTGCTAAATTATCGCCATTACGTACTTCATGGTCGATAAGCTCGTATTCTGGAAGTTTTGCTGCTGCTTGCTCCGAATTAAGCTCAGTTAGTTTTTCGTTATCATCAACTTTAACTTGTAATTCGTAGCGTTTGCCAATTTCAAGTGCGTTTGCACTGTTGTCCTTTGATGCGGTGGCTTTTTCAGAAGGCAATAATGCCAAGCCGACAATAGCAGAAACCAAACCGAGAATAAGCAGTTTGTGTTTTTTGGGAAGTTTGTGCACTACGTGAACCATATCGTGCCTTTTCTGCTGTCAAGAAATTTAAATACTAATATCGCAGGATATACCTAAAATAGAGCAAATACCAGTGTTTTGTAGATTTAAACTGGCGCTATTTTACGCTAGAATTGGCCTGCGCGTTAAACTTTTTTGTTTAAAATTGCAGCAGATGTCTATGGTTAAACTAAATCTACATTAGTTAACTAAAGTCCCTTCATTAAATTGCAATAACGCGGTATAAAGAACAATCATGCGCGCTGCCTTCAGGGCTGTTTCTTAAACTATTTAAGTTAGGCTTTTTTCTAGTGTCGCTTTTTGGTGCTAACTAGCTAAATTTTAAAGTTTTTAGCTCTATATTTATAACCCTGACAGGCCACCACGCCCCGGTAGCTGAATTTTTGGAGTAATACACAGTGGATTTACAAACCGCTCTAGCTGAGATAAAACGCGGTGCAGAAGAGATATTAATTGAAGACGAATTAGTCGAAAAGCTAAAGTCTGGTAAGAAACTTAAGATCAAAGCGGGTTTCGATCCAACTGCGCCTGATCTGCATTTAGGTCACACAGTTCTTATCAACAAAATGAAAACCTTCCAAGACCTAGGTCATGAAGTGATTTTCTTGATCGGTGACTTCACCGGTATGATTGGTGATCCGACGGGTAAAAACGTAACGCGTAAACCGTTAACCCGTGAAGATGTATTAGCTAATGCTGAAACCTATAAAGAGCAAGTATTTAAGATTCTTGATCCTGCTAAAACTACAGTTGCATTCAACTCTACTTGGATGGAGAACTTAGGTGCAGCAGGTATGATTAAACTGGCTGCGCGTCAAACAGTAGCACGTATGCTAGAACGTGATGACTTTAAAAAGCGTTATGCCAACGGTCAATCAATTGCTATCCACGAATTTTTATATCCACTGGTACAAGGTTGGGACTCAGTTGCATTAGAAGCTGATGTTGAGCTTGGCGGTACAGACCAACGCTTTAACCTATTAATGGGTCGTGAATTACAAAAAGACGAAGGTCAAAAGCCACAAACAGTACTTATGATGCCACTGCTTGAAGGTACTGATGGCGTTCAGAAAATGTCTAAGTCATTAGGTAATTACATTGGTATTACTGATGAGCCTAACGACATGTTTGGTAAAGTGATGTCTATTAGTGATGAGCTAATGTGGCGTTACTATGACTTATTAAGTGCATTATCTATCGAAGAGATTGCAGCGCTTAAACAACGTGTTGCAGATGGTGCAAACCCGCGCGACATTAAGATTGAGCTTGCCAAAGAAATGATTGCACGTTTCCACAGCGAAGAAGCAGCCGAAGGTGCTCATCAAGATTTCATCAAGCGTTTCCAAAAGAATGCATTACCAGATGAGATCCCTGAAGTAACAGTAACAATTGCTGAAGACACTGTGTTTATCACTAATCTATTAAAAGAAGCGAACCTTGTTGCAAGTACGTCAGAAGCAATGCGTATGATTAAACAAGGCGCTGTAAAAATTAATGGTGAAGAAAAAGTAACGGATACTAAGCTTGAAGTTGCTAAAGGCACTACACAGATTTACCAAGTAGGTAAACGTAAGTTTGCTAAAATCACCTTAGCTTAAATAAGCTAACAGAATAAAAACCAGCTGCGGCTGGTTTTTTTGTGCCTTTTTTAGTTAATAAACAGCGTAGCCACTTCAATGGCGATGATAAGTAGTAACCAAAATGCTTTCGCTTGATTTAAACGATTCACTAAAGCGGGAATATCATCGGCATCTGGCAAGCGATCAGTACCAACACGCATTTTATTAAAGCGCTCACCTTGGTAAAGGGCAGGGCCGCCTAATTGCACTTGTAGAGCAGCCGATGTAACACTTAACAGCCAACCCGTATTGGTTTGATAAAAGTGTCTGCCATAGTGCTTAATGTAATGGATGCTCTGTCTACTGGCATTGGTTGCTGCAATGGTTAATGCGACTAATCGAGTGGGTAACCACTCCAATACAAATAGTAACTTAGCAATGGTAGCCAAAAACGGGTTGTTTGGTTTTTGGTTTTTTCGCCATGCTTGATGAATTAATGTCAGTAAGCGATAAACTAAAGCAAGGATAGCGCCGCCAAGTAGATAAAAGAATATAACGGCAAAATAATGCCGCGCACTTTGTAACACCAGTGACTCCATGGTTGCTTTACAAATTCCAGAAGCCGATAAACGTGATACATCACGGGCAACAAGGCTCGAGAGTAGCTCTCTAGCAGTCGCTTTTTGGTTGAGCTTGAGCAATCTGGCAATACGTAATGATTTCTTCTCTTGCGCGCGGCTACTGAGTAACAAATATAAAATTAAGCCACTTAATAACTCAGGGTAAAAAGCAAACTCTAAAAACAGCACAACTAATGTCACTATCACTAAAATGGTGAGTGTAAAAGCCAAAGTTGAGGCTAAATATTGATAGCTTTTAGGATTCGTTGGGTTGTATAAACGATCGCTGAGGGCAGAGAAAATAACGGTTAAAAAGGTATTAGGATGATACCAACTAACCAAAGGAAAGAAGCGCTCAGCTAAGAGCGCTACAAAAAATACAATAATGTCCAAATGGTTTTGAACAATATTTGCAATCACCTTATAAACTCACCGATGTTAGCTTCTCTAAAAGAGCAACAACCATTTTAGATGAGTTGATAGATGCAGTTTCGATATACTCTTCAAATGATTGCGGCGATTCTTTGCCAGCAATGTCAGACATTGAACGAATAACAACAAATGGTGTTTCTAGCACGTGACAAGCTTGTGCAATTGCTGCACCTTCCATTTCTACTGCAAGCATAGTTGGAAATTCTGCGCGTGTTTTTTCAATTCTTACCGGATCACACATGAATGAATCACCAGTACAAATTAGGCCAATCATGGTTTTGACCTCGCTGATTTGGCTTACGCTTTGCTCTGCCGCTTCAATCAATTTAGGGTGCGCAGTAAAGCCCGCTGGCATTTGTGGTACTTGGCCGATTTCGTAACCGAATGCAGTAACGTCTACATCGTGGTGACGAACTTCTGAAGAAATAACCACATCACCTACATTTAGCGATGGCTCAAAACCACCTGCAGAACCTGTGTTGATCACACAATCTGGGCTGAAGTTGTCGATTAGTAGTGTCGTTGCTACTGCAGAAGCTACTTTTCCAATACCAGATTGAACTAAAGTAACAGTGTTACCCGCTAGTTCACCGGTGTAAAAGGTAAAACCAGCTTTAGTCATGATGCTTGGGTTTACCATTGCTTCGCGTAAGATTTTTACTTCTGGCTCCATCGCGCCAATAATACCAACGTGCATAATATTTGATTCCTTAGGTTGAATAGGATGATTATACCTAAAAATGTCTAAAACAAACAAAAAAGCAGACCTTAAAGTCTGCTTTTGCCAATATTATGACGGACTATATTTCTGCAAGCGCCGTTGAGTGTGCTTTTGCTTGTGATGGTGATAGTACTGCTGGTTTAGTTACTCGATTGCGTGCAGGTCTTGCCGGTGCTGCTGCAGGTTTACCAAGTTTAAACATGATAGCGTCACGCACTTCTCTTGGTTGATAGCCTGATTTTACTTTCATACGAATATGCGGAATGCCTGCCGCTTCTAACGCGCCACTGACAAACCAGTCACGTTGTGCTTTATGGCCGTCGCGGTTGGTGTTATTTACTAAATCAACAGCGGCAACAATGCTAAGTTTGTCCTTGTCGATAAGCACGTAATCTAACTGTTTGTTTTTGGCTTTAGCCATTGCAGCACGTTTAGCTTTGACAGATAAGCCTTGCTTACAGTCGATTAAATCAATCAGTTTAACACGGCTGACGATTTTGTACTGGTCACCTACAGCACGTTCTAGCAGGTGTAAAAAAGCACTCTCAACTTGCGTAAAAACAGTTTGCTTACGAGTGAAAGGGTAAGGGTTTCCGCCTTCATCGGTAAACTTTGACGCAACAACAGAGGCTACGACGACTAATACTAAAATTGATAATAAAGCGAATTCCATACGGTAACTCCACAACAACAAATTGACACTGAAAACTAATAGCAATTAGCGTGCCTAACTGTATGGAGCTACCCGAAATTTTTAAGCCGTGTATCCGCCAGCAACCCCTTTAACAGCGATTGCTACTGCGTCATGGGCATGAAGTGATTCGTAGTGGTTTATTTGTAGCCAGTAATCTGCGTAGTTATGCTGTTCAAGTAAGCCTTTAATTTTACGTGCAGCATCTTCGCAGAACATGAGGTTTTGACCATTTAAGCGGGCAAACTCTTGCTCATCTTCACGTTTAACCGCCGCTTGTACTGGCGTTTTTAGCTCAGTTTCTAAAGCATCAATTAAGCCAACCACATCAAAGCTGTCAATTTGGCTGTCGAGTTTTACTTTCACGTTGGCGATTGAACGCTGTGAGTGTGGTGTAGCTACAATCCCGTCAGTTGTGCCTAGCCATTCTAAAACAGTTTGCTTATCAACATTTTGTTCTGCAAACTTTTCGCTAAAGGCATTTTGAATTAATTGACGAGCAAGAGCCGCTGAACATGGGCATGTTGACGAGTAAGTGACATTAACCATTAACTCAAAGCTTACAATGCCTTGGTTGATCTTAGCGATCAGATGAATCGGGTAGTTTTTCCAACCTACTTTGCCACTTAATAAAGATTTTCGGCGCAGTGGTAGCTCAAACTTAAATTCGATTTGTGCTTGGTCACTTAAATCATCATGGCTGCTAATAAAGGCATCAAGTGCTTGCTTGAGAGTTTGTGGATTAACTTGCTGCTCGGTTGATAAGGTATCAAGGGCTAAAAATAAACGCGACATATGAATGCCTTTGGCGTCTTCTTTATGCAAGTTTACAAAAGCGCGTGCCTTGGCAATTACGTTTACAGGGGCAATATTGCGAGTTTCAAAAATGAAAGGAAGTTCAATTTCGCCCATGCCAACCCAGTCTAATTTACCTGTTTGTAAGGCGGGAGCCGTATCAGCAATATCTGGCATTGTGGTTTGCATGGTAATACTCATTCTTTGCAATTATTAAAGCGCGGTATTTTACATGAAAAAATATAAAAAAGCGGCGTTGATGAAAAAATTCTATGTTTATCGCACAATATGAATATTTCTAAAGGAATAGTGATAAAATTAACTATGCTGTTTTTTTTCGATTATGTGCCTAAGCTTTAATATATGATTGATTCTTCTTTGAGTCCCTGGGCTCGCACACTCTCAAGCTTTATTTCTAAGTACGGTGAGTTTAAAACTGCCGCTGCCTGTTATGCCTTATTACTGGTCATGTCGCTGATTTTATCGTGCATGTTTTATTATGTAGCAGTCGGTACGGTAACTTTAGTTGATGTTTTAGCTGTGTTGTTTTTTACCGCAGTAGTATCGCCGATATTAATAACAGTGCTGCTCAATTCTATTCGCCAGTTAGAAGCATCTTATAGTTATCTAGATAGCGCAACCAAACAAGAAAAACTGCTCAATCAAACACTAAAAGACAATATCAGTCGCTTAAACGAAGAGATTGATGAACGTAAAATGGCGTTTCATGCTAAGCACAGAGCAATAGAAGAACTTAGACGCGAAATTGCTGAGCGTAAGAAAACTCAACAAGAACTAGCTCAACAAGGCATGCTATTACGCTCTATTGTCGACTCATCTCCCGATTTGTTTTATTACCGCGACAACAATGGTGTGTTTGCTGGCTGTAATAAAATGTTCGAACAAGTGATTGGTAAAAGCAGCGATGAGTTAATCGGCAAGAGTGTCGAAGAAATCTATCCAAGTGATTATTTACCGGAGGTACTTCGCACCGACAAAAAAGTATCTCAAACTCACCAAGCTCTTACACTTGACGTTGAATACCCTGTTAATGGTGAAAAGCGTTGGTTTGAGATGCGTAAGTTACCCTTTATTAATGAAAAAGGTGAGTACATTGGTTTACTTGCCTTTGGCCGTGATATCACCAGCCGTAAAGAGGCGGCTCAGGCCCTTGAAGCGGCTTACAAAGATAAAGGTAAATTCATTGCGACTCTAAGTCATGAACTAAGAACACCGCTTAACGGTATAGTGGGTTTAACCCGCATGTTGCTAGATACAGAACTTGATAAACAACAACGTAGTTGGTGTAACACGGTATTCTCAAGCGCCGAAACCCTTGGCAATATATTTAACGATATTATCGACTTGGATAAAATTGATCGTGAGCAGCTTGATATTGTTGCTGACTCAGTCAATGTGGCCGACTTTATAAATGATGTGGTGAACTTTGCAGGCTTAATTGCTGAGCAAAAGGGGCTTGAGTTCAATATTAAACGCAAAGGTACGTTAGACGTTTATGCGTCACTTGATCCGACTCGTTTACGTCAAGTTGTTTGGAATCTTATCAATAATGCGGTTAAGTTCACCCAACAGGGTCATGTTGAGCTTGAATGTCGCCGTGAGAATCGCGCTGATGGGCCTTGGTTAGTGATGCGTGTAAGCGACACCGGTCAAGGCATTCCTCAAGAGCAGCTGCACCGTATTTTTGACATGTACTATAAGGCACCTGATATCAAAGGCACCAATGCAATTGGTTCAGGGATTGGTCTTGCAGTAACTAAAGCACTTGTTACTGCGATGAAAGGTGAAATCAATGTCAGCAGTACTGAAGGTGAGGGCAGTGTTTTTGTTGTCGAAATTCCCCTTAAGCTTTGTATTGCGCCAGCTGAGCAAAGTTATGCGGTACGCAGCTTAAATATTCTTTTAGTTGAAGATGTGCCGCTAAATGCTGAGATTGCTACCAACCTACTTGAGCAGCGTGGTCACGAAGTTATTTGGGCTGAAACAGGTGAAGATGCGCTGTCGTTTGTATACACAGAAGATGACTTAGACCTAGTTTTACTTGATATGCAATTACCAGACATCAATGGTGATGAAGTTGCTCGTCAAATTCGTGATGATGAGCACTTTGATAAGCTGCCAATCGTTGCCTTGACTGCCAACGTGCGTAGTGCCGAAGAAGAACTTGCGGGTATTAATATTCAAGGTGCACTCGCTAAGCCTATCAACACCACAAAACTCGATAAAATGCTCGGCGAGCTATTTGATATAAAGCAGCAACAAAATTGTCAGCCTGAGCCAATTAAAGCCGTGACGGAAAAAGACTTATCGGGTATACGTGTTGAGCTTCTCGATATAGAAACCATCGAAGACTTTGTAGGCTCAATGGGGCTGGTTATTTTTAATCGTAGCTGTGAGTTATTTAATAAGTTAAACCCTCAGTATCAAACTGAGCTAGCAGATGCGTTAGCTGAAGATGATAGAGAAGAATACAAATCGGTGGCGCATAAATTGAAAGGTGCAGCTGGCTCTGTAGGCTTAAACGATGTGCAGTTACATGCTAAGAAGATGGAACACGGCGCGCTTGAAGAAAGTAGTGAAGAGTTACAGCAGTGGCTTGATGAACTTGCAGTTAAAATAAATGAAGGGCGTGACGCCCTCCAATTATTCTTACAGCAGTTAGAAGATTAATTCTAATTAGCTGTCGATTTTACCAATGAAACGATAGCCTTCACCATGGATGGTGCTGATCAGCTCAGAGGTGCTGTTATCGCTTTCAAAGTGTTTTCTGATACGACGAATGGTTACGTCTACAGTGCGGTCATTTGCGCGAAGCTCACGGCCAGTCATGTGCTTAATTAATTGCTCACGGCTGAAAATACGGCCCGGTGAATCGAGCATTAAACGAAGTGCGCGGTATTCACCTTTAGGTAAACGCTTAGCGTCGCCACTTGGAGATGTTAAACAACGACTGTTTTCATCAAGTTCCCAACCGTTAAATGTAATAACACCATTTGTTTCGATATTCGCTTCTTCGCCACCTAATGCTGTGCGCGAAATAAGGTTACGAGCACGAATAGTTAATTCGCGAGGGTTGAATGGTTTTGTGATGTAATCATCAGCACCAATTTCAAGACCTAAAATGCGATCAACGTCGTTGTCACGACCTGTTAAGAAAATTAAACCAACATTACGTTTTTGACGTAATTCACGCGCTAAAATAAGCCCGTTTTTACCTGGTAGGTTGATATCCATAACTACAAGGTTCACATCATCATTATTTGTAAGCTTGTCATGCATATCATCGCCATCAATGGCTTCAATAACTTTGTAACCTTCGGCTTCAAATAAACTAACGA
The DNA here is from genome assembly GCF_021532515.1 of Pseudoalteromonas sp. PAST1. NCBI lineage: Bacteria > Pseudomonadati > Pseudomonadota > Gammaproteobacteria > Alteromonadales > Pseudoalteromonadaceae > Pseudoalteromonas > Pseudoalteromonas sp. PAST1. The sequence continues at coordinate 16,048 of NZ_JAKGBH010000039.1, forward strand.
GGTTTAGTCGAGTTACGTCTTCATCCTCTACGATCAGAATGACTGGCGTTTGCATTGTATATTAACCTTTTCGGAAATTTTATTTACAAAAATTCGGTATTATCAAGCAAAACCGAATACTAGAGATTATAGGATTAGATCCAATTGTTAACAAGTAAAATCAATTTGGATAAAACTTAGCCATAGCTAACAATCGAGATTGCACTTTAAAGTTATGCTGCAATACGTGCTGCTTATTGATATACAGTCGGATTTTATTTCCTTCTTGAACCAGAGAGGCTATTCCGCCTTTCTCTAAAAAGCGAATACTTTCACCTATCGTTAAAGTATTTAATGAAATTGTATCGGTCCAAAGTGGAAGTATATCATTTTCTAATGTTTCATCAATGTATGTGATATCACAAATCTGAGAAAGTTCAGAAATTTGCTGAGTTTTTTTCACTAAAATAACGTTGATAGGTTTTTTGTTAATTTGCAGTTCACTTTTGTCCTTTAGGAACGACCCAGGCCCTGTTTCTACATTATAAAAACAGAAAGAAATAGGTGGAGGATCCATGCTTTCAGTAAACTTAGTGAACTTAGCAATTTGATATAAAAACGCAGATTTTACTTGTTCTGGTGATTTTGCAAAACTCGGGGTGGCGTAAATAACAAAAGCAAAAAGGCAACATATGATTTTCATCATGCATTACCTTCAGATAAGGGCAGAGTAATAATAAAATGAGCACCCTCGGTATTTAACTCATCGTGAATTATTGTACCGCCTAAGGCTTGGGTTACCAGGTTATAAACTAAATGCATACCTAGTCCACTTCCACCTTCGCCTCGTTTGGTTGTCACAAATGGGTCGAAAATACGTTTTCGAATCGTCTTTTCAACACCAACGCCATTATCGAAATAGTGAATAATAAAGCTGCTTTCATTGCGCTCAACGTTAAAGGTGATCTCGTTATCAAGCTCGTCGCTAAAACCATGGATCACAGAGTTACTCAATAACTGCTGTAACACCTGCTGTAATGGTCCCGATTTAGTCTCAATACTAAAGTCATTATTGCAGTTAATCGTGATTTTAGGGTTGCGATATTGTATTTCTGAGCGCATCGACATAATCACATCATTTAATAAATTATATAAGTTTACGTTAGTGGTTATTTCGACATCTTGATTAACTGCCACTTTCTTAAAGCTTGAGACTAGCTCTGCGGCTCGGTTTAAGTTGCGATAGATAAGATCTAGATTTTCAATGCCATCAGTTATAAAGCGTTTTAAATGTGCTGAGGTGAGTGTTTTTTGCTCAAACTGCGCGTTGATTTCTGCCAGCTTGTCACGCAGCAAAGTTGAACCCGTAATACCTAAGCCGATAGGTGTATTTACCTCATGGGCTACACCTGCAACCATTTGCCCTAAAGAGGCCATTTTTTCATTTTCTACTATTTGATTTTGGTATTGATGCATACGCTCAAGTGTATTGAGTAGTTCTTGGTTAGCCTCACGCAAGGCAATAGTACGTTGATTTACTTTCTCTTCAAGACTTTGGTTAAGCTGTTTTATTTCTTGTTTGTCTTTTTCGTGGCGCTCGATTTGCTTTTGGGTTCGGGCAAGCATGATATTTAAGCTGCTAGAAAGCTGATTAATTTCATCGACATTAGTTTTTTGTGCGCGAGTATCATAGTTATGGTTTTTTGACACATCTTGAAGCAAGTTACTCAGTTCATCAATTGGGTTCGCAATACGTTTTTGAATACGCAGAGCAACAAAATACACCAACACTAAAACAAATAGGGTTAGTAAAATATCAATAAAGATTTTACGGTTAATATACTGATTGAGCCTATCTAAGCCACCACGAACATAGGCATAGCCAATCACTTCTCCTTCATATTTGATTGGTTTTATTAATTCTATTACATCATCTTTAAACTTTGGCTCAGACAGATCGCTGATACTGTTTACTTTGATAGGAACTGGCGGAGTTCTATTGGCGTTAAAGCTGCTGAAAAAAACAGGCTCATTCGATAATTCGTCAATTGCGTATATGTGAATGTTTTTAATGAGCGGCACTGTCTCGAAAGATTTTAGGCGCTCTGTTTCAGTTTCGTTATCATCAAATAACACTGTGACCTGGGCGTTATATGCAATAATTTCAGATAGAATAGTTATTTTATCGACAATTAAGGCTTTTTGTTCTTTTACATCTAGGTAGGTCGAAATAGAGATAGACAAAGACAAGCACAACGCAGTAACAAGCATAACCGCATTAGTTAATGCCTTACGAATACTCGTTTGTGCCGATAAAATTGACATGCGCTATAGAAAGCCTAAATTTTTATTTTATTAGTAAGAGTTTAGTCTAGCAAAGACATTTAAAAGTAACTAAATATTTTAAAAAATATTTTTGCTACGAATAAGCTATTTACTCAACTTTTATTTAGCTGAGTAAACTGCAAATTTTGTATTTTTGAAATCGGTACTGTATTGGCCAAATTGCGCTTCTAAAATAGGTGGGTATTTTAAGAAGCTGTTTGCAACTATGGTCAGTTTACCTTGCTTACTCAAGTGTTGCTTTGCAGAGCTAAGAAATGCCTCGGCAATGGTGTAATCAGTGGCAATACCGGTGTGGAAAGGTGGGTTACTGATGATTAAGTCGAATTTACCATTAATATCAGATAAGCCATCACTTAATACCGCTTGGCCTTTAAGGTTATTTAATGCAAGTGTTTGCTCTGTGGCGTAAGTAGCAAGAGCACTTACATCGCTACATACAAACTCAAGCTCAGGCTGCTTTTTTCCTAAATAAGTAGCAATAATGCCTGCGCCACATGCAAAGTCGAGCACTTTACCCTTGCTAATACTTGGCGCATTATTTAGAAGTACCGCGGTACCTACATCAAGCGCACCGTGGTTAAATACGCCCGGCACACTAATCGCCGTAAATTCAATATCGCCGGCTTTCACTTGAAATTGCTTATGATAACGACCGATAGCAAAGTTATCGTTTAGCGTAAGCTCAGAGAATAAATACAAAATACAGTGCTTGGCACTATCGATTTTGTTACTAAAACCACAGTGATCTTTTAGTTGTTTCTCTGCTGATTTAACACCGCTTTTATTTTCACCTACCACAAATAGTTGCGCGTCTTGATGACAAACAGCACGAATGTTATCGAGGCACATTTGTGCTTCGGGCTTAGCTTTTGGGTAATAATAGATAACTAAATCGTAGTTATTATCTGGAATAGTGTGGCTAACCACAGCATGTACACCGGCAATTTTGCTAGCATACATGGCATTTGCGTGGTTATAACTGAACGCAGTAATTTTTGCGTCAGGGTTTAGCGTTTTAAGTTCGCGTAAGAAGCCATCTTGCTCAAAGTTAACCACTAAAATCGATTGTCCAACAAGTTCGTCTTCATTTCGAAGCAATAATAAACTTGGGTTGGTTAACTTACTCATGCTGCTTTACCTTTTGTTACTTAGTACGCTCAAACATTAGATCCCATACGCCGTGACCTAAACGGTGACCGCGCTGCTCAAATTTTGTCAGTGGACGTGAATCTGGGCGAGGAACGTAATCGTTAGTTTCTGACTGGTTTTTGTAACCTTCAGCAACTTGCATTACTTCAAGCATATGCTCAGCATAATTTTCCCAGTCAGTCGCCATATGGAAAACACCGCCAATTTTTAATTTGCTACGTAACTTTTGCGCAAACTCTGGTTGTACGATACGACGCTTATGGTGACGTTTTTTATGCCATGGATCAGGGAAGAATAATTGCAGCTTAGATAAGCTTTCATCGGCAATACAATCAGCTAGAACTTCAACTGCATCGTGTTCGAATACGCGTAAGTTTGTTACACCTGCCTCGTCGGCATCCATTAAACAGGCACCTACACCTGGGCGGTGAACTTCAATACCGATGAAGTTAAGCTCTGGTGCGTTTTTAGCCATTTCGACTAGCGATTTACCCATACCAAAACCGATTTCTAGTACCACATCGTTATCGTTACCAAACACTTCTTTTAGGTTTAGCATGCCATTTTTATGCTCAAGGCCCATCGTTGGCCAACACTTCTCGATGGCTGCCGCTTGGCCTTTTGTGAGGCGACCTTCGCGCTTTACGAAACTACGAATCGTGCGGATGTATTTACCCTCTTGCTTTGCTTGCTCGAGGTTTGGGTTACTTGAGTCACTCATATATTTTGGCCTGATAAAAATACTGACGATAGAAAAAGGGTGCGTATTATCCCTGACCTGCGCCTTGAGTACAATAGTCTGGGCTTGTTTATCTTATGAGATTAATATTGCAGCCATATGCTAGCTATTTAGGTAAAGTAGGGGCTGTTCGACTTGCTTGGCCTAACCAACTGCAATAGACTTGGCCGCAATGAGCTTCAGCAAGTAAAGATGTTATTTTGAATTTAAGCAATAAGGAGTCAACTTGGTTTGCAAACCAAGTGGTTGACTGGTACCACCTTCACGGCCGTAAAACTCTCCCTTGGCAGTTAAATAAAACCCCTTATAAGGTATGGATCTCTGAGGTCATGCTACAGCAGACTCAAGTGGTGACTGTTATTCCATACTTTGAAAAGTTTATGCAAAGCTTTCCTGACATTATTGCGCTTGCTAATGCCGATGAAGATCAGGTGTTACACCATTGGACTGGCCTTGGCTACTACGCCCGAGCGCGTAACTTACATAAAACTGCAAAAATAGTCCGTGATAACTACCAAGGTGAGTTTCCAACTACGCTTGAAGAAGTTATGGACTTGCCGGGTATTGGTCGTTCAACGGCAGGGGCTATCTTGTCTTTATCGCTTGGTCAACATCATCCAATTTTAGATGGCAATGTTAAACGAGTGCTAGCACGCTTTTTTATGGTTGAAGGCTGGTACGGAGTGAAAAAGGTCGAAAATCAACTTTGGTCATTATCATCGCAATTAACGCCTAAAGAGTCGGTTACTGAGTTTAATCAGGCAATGATGGATTTAGGTGCAAGCCTTTGTTCACGTAGTAAGTTTGATTGTGAGCCTTGTCCTTTGAATAGTAAGTGCCTTGCTTTTAAAGAAGGTAAAGTAAAAGAGTTCCCGCATTCAAAGCCTAAGAAAGCTGTACCGAAAAAGTCATGCCATCAGCTCATTCTAGCCTGCGACAATAAAGTGCTTATGGAAAAGCGCCCAAGCTCAGGAATATGGGGTGGTTTATTTGGCTTTTTTGAGTTTAGCGAGCAAGCTGAGCTCGAATCATTTTTAGCTCAGCATGGTCTATCAAGCAATACGCAGGCACTTGAAGCCTTTACCCATGTATTTTCGCATTTTGAGCTAACCATCAATCCACATGTTTTAACCTTGCCGAGCATTCCAGATCTCATTAATGAACGACAACTGGTTTGGTATCCGCTTGATGAGTCTGTTGAGGTTGGTCTTGCTGCACCAACGAAAAAGCTGGTTAAACAATTAAGCGCAATAGATTACAATAGCATCACGCAATAAGAGTAGAGAGCAATTATGGCACGTACAGTATTTTGTCAAAAGTTACAAAAAGAAGCTGAAGGCTTAGGCTTCCAACTATACCCAGGTGAGCTTGGTGAAAAGATTTTCAACAACATCAGTAAAGAAGCGTGGGGCCAATGGCAACACAAGCAAACAATGCTGATCAACGAAAAACACCTGAACATGATGGACCCAGAGCACCGTGCTTTTTTAGAAGAGCAAATGGTGGGTTTCTTATTTGAAGGTAAAGACGTAGAAATAGAAGGCTACCGTCCACCAGAAAAATAAGCGCATAATCAAAAGTAAAAAGGGCCGTAATGGCCCTTTTTGATCTGTATTATTCAGCTTCTTGTTCGGCTTTGTTAATTTGTTCTTTTAAGAACTGAGCCACCTTAGAGTATTCAATTTCGAAACTATCTCTAAGTGCAATTAATTCGTCGCTTGTAGGCTCGCCTTCTTTGCAGGTTTGTTCAAATCCAGCGGCAAGCTCAGCAACCTTCATTGCTCCTATGGTTTTCGAAATTGACTTTAGCTGATGGCAAGAAGTAATAATTTTATCTAAATCATATTCTATAACCCCAGCGTTTACCTCTTTACTGAGTTGATTACTCTGTTCTAAATACATCTTAAAGAAACGTAGCTTCTTCGCTTCATCATTGACATATTTACCTAGCACATCCATATCAATTGGTGTTGTAAGTTTTTTACTTTCCAATTTTGCAGCTTCTGGGTTTGCTTTATAAGCACATTTATGAAGTGTTCCTTCAAGCACATTTAGCTCAACAGGTTTTGTAATGTAATCGTTCATGCCTATGCTTAAACAACGCTCTTTTTCACCTTTAAGCGCATTAGCTGTTATAGCAATTACATAAGGCTGGGCGTTGATATCTTCAAGTTGCGATGCTTCATGGCGTATTTTTTCTACCATATCGTAACCAGACATTTTTGGCATGTGTAAATCAGTTAAAATAATAGAGTGCTTACCTTCACGCCATGCTTCTAAACCTTTCTCACCATTTTCAGCCATTTCAACACCATAGCCTAGTAGATGTAGCTGATCGGTCAGCACTTGCTGATTTAGCACGTTATCTTCAACAAGAAGCACTAACTTGTTTTCTTCACGAGCCTTATCAACACTTAGGTAGTCGTTAAATGATTTGGTAGAAGAAATTTGTTTAGGCTTATGTAATCCAGCTGCCACGAGAAGTGACATCATAAAGTTTGACTTACATAATGGTACTGCATTTAGATAAAAAATATTCTTATGATTTACGGCAGCTTCATCTAATCTACTTAAGACGATAACTTGCTGATTATTATCTTCTAAAGTGTAAAGTAAGCGACGTAAGATATAGTTAATATCTTCCATGGTTTCGATCCCATCAAGGATCCAAATCAGCTCTTTTCGGTCCTGCTCAACTTCAATTTGCTCATTGTTTTGGGCGATAACTGGTGTTGCCCCCATAAATGATAAATAACGTGTCAGTAATTTTTTTCGACCGTCATGATTAGAGACCACAACAACTCTTTGATCTTTCATGACTTGTTTGTGAGCATAATCAACTTTACCTTGCGTACTAAAAGGTAATTCAACGACAAACTCACTGCCAATACCTAAGTCACTGGTTACAGAAATTGTACCCAACATTAGTTCGGTTAAGCTTTTACAAATCGATAAACCTAACCCTGTGCCACCGTATTCGCGGGTTATTGACCCTTCAGCTTGAATAAATGGATTAAATATTTCGCGAAGCTGCGCTTGCGTCATCCCTTTACCGTTATCTAATACACTAAAGCGTAATGTGTAGTGATCAGTGGTGTTTTGTGCAACCTCCACCGAAATTTTTACATGACCTTTTTGCTTGTCGTCTGTGCTAGTGAACTTAATTGCATTACTACATAGATTGTAAAGTACTTGGCGAACTCGTACCGTGTCGCCAATTAGGTTTGTTGGGATATCGGGCGCAATAGCGAGCTCTAGTTCAAGGTCACGCTTTTTGGCAACCGATGATAAAACACGGGCAACTTCTTCAATCGTGTCAGATACTGAAAAAGGAATGTTATCGATATTTAATTTACCCGCTTCGATTTTCGAGAAATCGAGAATGTCATCTAATATCCCTAATAACGAAAATGCAGAATCACGAATAATTGTACTTAGTCTATGTTGCGCCCCATCAAGCTCTGTTTGGCGAAGTAAATCAATTGTGCCAATAACACCGTTCATTGGGGTGCGAATCTCATGGCTCATGGTAGCCAAGAAAGTGGTTTTAGTTTCGTTTGCTTGTTCAGCTTTTAGAGTTGCTTGCTCAAGAGCGAGAGTACGATTTTGTACCTCTGTCTCTAGGCTGTTTTGTAATTTTTGCAAATCAGCTTGTGCTGCTTTGTTCTCGGTAATTGCTGATTCAACTTTTTTAAGTAATTGATTTACATGCTTTGCGACAGAGTCTAGGCCAAAGTCAAGGGTTTCAGTTACTTGCCCTTGGTAGTCCGCATTGTCAGTAATAGCTTTTAGCTCTTTATTTAACGATGAACTACTTTTACTAAAACGCTTATTGATAAAAATACTCAGCGCAAAAGATAATATAATTAAAGCTAGAAGCGTTAAGCCAGCAAGACCGATTGAAAGCACAGAAGATTGTGTAATAGGCTGCTCAATAGGGTGTTGTTTCACAATTAACTCGCCAACAGGCTGGTCATTAAATTCAAGAACAGTATGTATTAGTGTTTTTTCAGCTAGTTGTTGATTGACTTTAGTGGGTTGAATAAGCTCTTTGTTGTTTGCATAAACTAAAGAAACATCACCGTTAAACTCGTATCTATATAAATAGTAATCAAAGCCAGTATTAAGAAGTAAGCTTAAATCCAGTACTTCTTTTACTTTATCTTGCCCTGGCATTGTTAAAGCACTAACAAGGGGGGCACGCAATTGATTTGAAACTTGAATGGCCGTTAAATTTGGCTGCAACTCTTTTACTGGTGCTTCATCATTAGTTGGATAAAACGAAAAAGCAACGACCGCTAACAGGGTGATGACGAGATTCGTAATTATAAAAAGCGGTAGTAAGCCTTTTACAGGTGAATTCGATTTACTTGGCATGGTTCTTATCCAACAATTTTACAGCTAGGTACATTTCCTTGATATTTAGACAATCCTACCATCTGTGAAGAAAAATTCATCACGTTTTTAACAGAGGTAACTCTTTTATGATGAGAGTCAATTTAAAAGCATAAAAGTTGTTGGTTAAATAAGCTAAAAACTATTGAAATCAGCAATCTTGATTGAAAACTGTGCAAACAGTTAGAATCCTCAAAAAAAAGTTGACTTGAGAAGGCAAAACCCGTTTAATACGCCGCACGCCCAGATAGCTCAGTCGGTAGAGCAGAGGATTGAAAATCCTCGTGTCGGTGGTTCGATTCCGCCTCTGGGCACCATTATTTAGTATATTGGTGTTTAACTTATGATTTAAACATCAATATCGTGCCAAGCACACAGATTTAGTGTGCCGACTTAGCTCAGTTGGTAGAGCAACTGACTTGTAATCAGTAGGTCATCCGTTCAACTCGGATAGTCGGCACCATTTATTTTTAAACGAAAGTTTAAAATGCCCAGATAGCTCACTCGGTAGAGCCATCGGGAATTGCATTGAAAATCCTTGTTGATTTTCTGCATAAAACTAAATTTTGCCCAGATAGCTCAGTCGGTAGAGCAGAGGATTGAAAATCCTCGTGTCGGTGGTTCGATTCCGCCTCTGGGCACCATTATTTGATAATCTCTTTTAAAGTGATTATAGTGCACAACGCACACGATTTTAGTGTGCCGACTTAGCTCAGTTGGTAGAGCAACTGACTTGTAATCAGTAGGTCATCCGTTCAACTCGGATAGTCGGCACCATTTATTTTAATAATTAGCATTTAGCTAATTGTTTTGCCCAGATAGCTCAGTCGGTAGAGCCATCGGGAATTGCATTGAAAATCCTTGCGGATATTCTGCATAAAACTAAATATTGCCCAGATAGCTCAGTCGGTAGAGCAGAGGATTGAAAATCCTCGTGTCGGTGGTTCGATTCCGCCTCTGGGCACCATTATTTATAATCACAACGTGATTAAGTGCATAGTACACAAATTCAGTGTGCCGACTTAGCTCAGTTGGTAGAGCAACTGACTTGTAATCAGTAGGTCATCCGTTCAACTCGGATAGTCGGCACCATTTATTTAAACATCAAGCATCTAGCTTTTTGTTATGCCCAGATAGCTCAGTCGGTAGAGCCATCGGGAATTGCATTGAAAATCCTTATGGATATTCTGCATGAAACTAAATATTGCCCAGATAGCTCAGTCGGTAGAGCAGAGGATTGAAAATCCTCGTGTCGGTGGTTCGATTCCGCCTCTGGGCACCATTAATTAAAAGCCTCGCAATCGCGAGGCTTTTTTGTTTTACCCCCTCCAAATCACGATTTTACTTCCCGTAGGCGTGAAATTTAAAGAGCTTTCAGCCGTCAGCTATCAGATTTTAAATACATAAGTTAGCGAGTTAGAAAGGGGAAAGAGTAAAGTTAGATTGTGCCCGCACATTACTATGGCTAAACCCGGTGCCGTAGGCGTGAAATTTATTTCGCGCGAATAAGAATAATAAGTACTTGTATAAAAGAAAAACTACATGGAAGATTTTCGATAGCTGATAGCTGATAGCTGATAGCTGATAGCTGATAGCTGATAGCTGATAGCTGATAGCTGATAGCTGATAGCTGATAGTTTGCAACTTACCTCCATTTTCCTACCATTCATCGTCGTCAAATGTCAGGCAGTGTAATGTTATGTAAAGTCAGTTGAGCAAAACTTAACGTGGTGCTTGAATTACACTCATAAATAGATGTTTTTCAGGTTTTTAGAATGAATTGGCAATATAAGCCGAGTTTATTGGCTTTAAGTGTAATTTTGCTAAGTGCATGTGCGAGTCAGCCGACTCACAATGAACGAGTTGCTGAGCTTGAGACAGTACCAAGTGCATGGCAGCAACTCCCTTCTAGCGACAAAGCGCTTGCTGTTGAAGATAACTGGTTGCAGCAATTACACGACCCTCAAGTTTTTACTTTAGTTGAGCAAGCATTAGCCCATAACCAAGCGATTTTACAAGCGGGCTATGATGTCGCGATTAAAGAGCAGCAGCTTATTGCTGCTGGGGCTGATTTATGGCCAAGCCTTGATTTATCAACACGTGCGAGCCGTAGTAAAGATAACCGCCCTGTTAGTTATAACAACGCCAGCTCAGCATCATTAGAATTAAGCTACGAAGTTGATTTATGGGGTAAATTATCAGCCTCAGAACGACAAGCAAATCTTGAATACCTAGCTGAAAAAGCCACATTTGAGCAAAGCAAACAACAATTAGTTGCTGATGTGGTAGCGGGTTGGTTTGATGTTATTACGAATCACAAATTACTTGAACTATACAAGCAGCGTGAGCAAAACGCAGAAAAAAATTTAGATATTATTGAGTCAGGTTATCGCCAAGGTTTAAATGAAGCGCTTGATGTTTATCTTGCTCGGAATGAGCTAAATACTGAGCGCTCGAATATAGCGGCGCAGCAAGCAACGTTAACTAAATCAATTCGTGATTTAGAGCGTTTAACAGGCCAATACCCAACTGGCGCGTTAAGCGTTAGTGCAGATTTACCTCTACTCGACAGTGCCATTCCACTTGGTTTACCTTCAGAGCTTATCACTCGCAAACCTGAGTTAATGGCAAGCTGGTATCAATTGCTTAGCACCGACGCTGGGCTTGCTTATGCGCATAAACAGCGTTTTCCGAGCTTAAATCTTTCTGCATCAATCAGTGATGGCACAGATAGAGTGAGCGACTTATTTTCGCCTTCAAGCTTAGCGTGGTCGCTGCTTGGTAGTATTTCGATGCCAATTTTTGAAGGTGGTCGCTTAAAAGCCAATGAAGAACAAGCAAGGTTAAACGTTAAGCGCCAAGAGCAGGCGTATCTTGCCACACTTTACGATGCCTTTAACGATGTTGAAACAGCCATCAGCCAAGAGCAAGCGCTTAAAGTACGCTACGAAAAAACCTTAGAAGCGCAAGAAAATGCCATTACCGCAGAGGCATTAGCGTTTGAACAATATCAAAGTGGTTTAGTTACCTACACCACGGTACTCGATGCACAAGACCGTTCGTTCAATGCGCAAAGTTCGGTAATCGAACTTAAAAACCAATTAATTATCAACAGAATCAACTTACATATTGCCCTTGGTGGTGATTTTAGTGAAGCAAACAGCGAAGTAGCAGAGCAATAATCATGAATAGCAAGACACGTAAAATTTTAATTCCATTGGTAGTGATCGTTGTGACGGTACTGCTTGTCATGTTTATTAAAGGCAACCCGCCTCAAGCAAACCGCTTTTCTTCACCGCCAAAAGCAAAAGTGAATGTGGCTGTTAAAACCCTAACACCAGAAACTTATCAGGTGATGATTGATAGTTTTGGCACCGTAAAGCCACGCACGCAAAGTATGCTAGTCGCGCAGGCTTCAGGGCAAATTATCGAAATTAGTGAGCAATTTCGTGAAGGTGGCTTTTTCGAAAAAGGCGATGTGTTGTTGCAACTAGATGATAGAGATCACCGCGCCGAAGTAAAATCAGCACAAGCGGCTTTATTAACCGCTGAGCAAAGCCTACTCGAAGAGCAAGCTCGTGGTCGCCAAGCAGTTACCGATTGGGAGCGCTTAGGTAAGGGCGAACAAGCAAGTAGCCTGGTACTGCGTAAGCCACAACTTGCAGCAGCCGAAGCAAGTGTATTGTCTGCCCAAGCGACGCTTGAAAAAGCGAAACTTGATTTAGAGCGTACAAAAATCACTGCTCCATACGCGGGGCGAGTTTTAAGCCGCAGCGTAGACTTAGGTCAGGTGGTGAGTAATAACATGGAACTTGCCAGTATTTATGCCATTGACCGTGTTGAAATTCGCTTACCAATCAAAAATAAAGATCTGCCGTTCATTAACTTACCAGAACAATTTCGTGATGGTGCTAAAAATAGTGCCGGTTCACTCGTTAAATTTAGCTCAGATCTTGTTGGTAAACAGCAATGGCAAGGTCAAGTTATTCGCACCGAAGGTGCCATTGATGAAAGCGCGCAGCAGCTTTATGTGGTTGCACAAATTAATGACCCTTACAAAGCCACTTCAGCTAATCAATACCCAATTAAAATTGGTCAGTACATCAAAGCGCAAATTACCGGCAAGGCGATTGAAAATGTCATTGTGATCCCAAACAGTGCTATTTATCAAGGCACCTATGTTTATGTTGAAGAGCAAGGCGTGTTGCGTCGCAAAAACATCTCACTGGCTTGGCAAAACGCGACTCAAGCTATGGTTGCCGAAGGCTTATCAGCAGGAGATCACTTAGTGATTACGCCGCTTGGTCAAGTTAGCTCAGGTACCCAAGTGACGGTAATGGGAAGCGAAGCGTATCAAGCTACACGTGGTAAAGCACAGCGTCCAAGCCGTGAAGAGCTTGAAAAGCAAGCAAAAGAGCAAGGTATTACCGTTGAAAAATTAATTGAACAACGCCGCGCTGCTCGTAAGCAAGGAGCGCAATAATGATAGCTTGGTTTACAAAGAATCATGTTGCAGCAAACTTATTGCTGATCAGCATTTTATTAGCGGGGCTATTTAGCGTATCGACGCAAATACCACTTGAAGTGTTCCCATCATTTGAAGCAGACCGCATTAGTGTTAGCGTGACCCTACGTGGCTCAACACCTGAAGATGTTGAAAAAGGTGTCGCTATCCGTATTGAAGAAGCGGTGCAAGATCTCGAAGGCGTAAAGCGCATAACTAGCCGCTCATCAGAAGGCTCTGCCTCTGTATCAATTGAAGTCGATACCGGCTATGACCCTCGGGAGCTATTAGCCGATATTAAAAGCCGGGTTGATGCCATTAATACTTTTCCGGTTGATGCCGAAAAACCGGTTGTAGCCCTTGCACAGCGCACTCGTGAAGTAATAGCGGTTACTGTGTCGAGTGAATACGGCGAAAAAGAAACTTTAGAATATGCCGAACATGTACGTGATGACTTATTACGCTTGCCAGAAATCACTCAGGTAGAGCTAAGTGGGGTGCGAGATTACGAAATTGCCATTGAAGTAAGCCAAGATACATTACGCCAATATGATTTACGCTTATCGGACATTTCTTCAGCAATTAGTAATTCAAGTACCGATGTTTCTGCTGGTAACTTAAAAACCGAAGGGGGAGATGTACTCATTCGTTCAAAAGGCCAAGCCTATCGTAAAGATGAGTTTGCCCAAGTTGTGGTGAAGTACCAAGCTGATGGTACCATTATTCGCCTAGGTGATATTGCCCGTATTACCGATGACTTCGAAGAAACCCCAGTCCGTACTCGCTTCAATGGTAAGCAAGCGGCATTTATTGATGTGTATCGTATTGGTCCGCAAAGTGCGATTGAAGTTGCTGATGCGGTAAAAAATTACATTACCGAGCATCAAAGTCAGCTGCCTGAAGGATTTGAGTTAAGCTTTTGGGATGACGACTCTGAAATAGTGAAAAGCCGTATTGCGACGCTAACAACCAATGCTATTCAGGGTGGCATTTTAGTTCTTGCATTACTTACCTTGTTCTTGCGTCCTGCCATTGCGTTTTGGGTGTTTATTGGTATCCCTGTGTCATTCATGGGCGCGTTTTTAGCGATGCCAATTTTTGGTATTACGCTTAATGTTATGAGTTTATTTGGTTTTATTTTGGTACTTGGTATTGTTGTTGATGATGCCATTGTGACCGGTGAAAATGTCTACACCCACCTAAAAACAGCCGAAAGTGGTGAGCAAGCTGCTATACGTGGTACGCAAGAAGTTGCGACCCCCGTTACCTTTGGTGTACTTACAACGGTTGCAGCATTTTTACCATTAGCCTTTATCGAAGGTAACCGTGGTGCCTTATTTGCGCAAATTCCTGTTGTCGTTATTCCGGTATTACTGTTCTCTTTAATTGAGTCTAAATTTGTTCTGCCGGCTCACTTAAAGTACTTAAAACTACGAAGTGAAAAAAGTAACCCGTCAAAACTGCAGCAGTTTCAGCAGCGTTTTGCCGATGGCTTTGAACACGCCATTATGAAGTACTACCAGCCGCTACTAAATGTTGCGCTAAAAAACAAATTAGCAACGGTTAGCTTGTTCGTGGGTATTTTCTTTATCATTTTGACCCTGATCACCAGCGGTTGGACAAAGTTTATATTCTTCCCGCGTATTCCAAGTGAAACCGTTCGCGCAGAGCTAACATTCCCTGCTGGAACACCGTTTGAAGTGACCAACAAATACATCATCGATATGTCAGATAAGGCCAAAGAGCTACAAGACAAGTATCGCGATGAAGATGGTCAAAGCGTGATTTTAAATATTTTGGCAACCACAGGTGGCCGTGGTGGTTCATCAAATACAGGTAGTGTGCGCTTTGAAATCACACCAGCCGAAAAACGTGAATCAGATATTGGCTCTCGAGAGCTTGCCAGTGAATGGCGTGACCTTATTGGTATTATACCGGGCGCAGAGAGTGTAACTTTCCGTGCTGAATTTGGTCGCAGTTCAGATCCTATTGATGTGCAGCTAAGTGGCAGTTCAATCGATACCCTTGAAGCTGTAGCAGAAAAGGTAAAAGAGCGTTTAGCTACTTACCCAACTGTTTACGAAATTGCCGATAGCATGTCAGATGGTAAAGACGAGCTGCAAATTGAGCTAACAGAGCAAGGTTTGGCACTTGGTTTAAACCGTGTTGATGTATCGCAACAAGTGCGTAATTCGTTCTTTGGTGCGCAAGTTCAACGTATTCAACGTGGCCGCGATGATGTGCGTGTAATGGTGCGTTTGCCAATTGAAGAGCGTCGCTCTGTTGCTGATTTAACAGATATTTTAATTAAAACCCCAACAGGTGGCACAGTGCCATTGTCGCATGTGGCAACCTTAGTACCGGGGCAAAGTCCATCGTCTATTTATCGTATTGATCGCTATCGCACATTGAACGTGACAGCCGATGTTGAAAAATCAAATACCAATATGACAGTACTGCAAGCAGACTTAAAAACTTACTTAGATGAGCTAATGGTGCAATACCCTGGTGTTGATTACTCGCTCGAAGGTGAAGCCAAAGAGCAGCGTGAATCATTTGGTTCACTCGCTTGGGGCCTGGTGTTTGTATTCTTTATTATTTATGCGTTATTAGCGATACCGTTTAAATCATATATGCAGCCATTAATTGTGATGAGTGTTATTCCGTTTGGCATGATAGGTGCGGTAATGGGTCACTGGGTAATGGGCATGGAGTTAACCATTATGAGCCTACTTGGCATGCTAGCCTTGATAGGCGTTGTAGTGAATGACTCATTGGTACTGGTTGACTTTATTAATAAGAAGCGTGAAGAGGGCGGTGATTTACTGGAAACCGTTAAGCTTGCAGGGGCGGCACGTTTTCGCCCAGTTATGCTAACCAGTTTAACCACTTTTATTGGTTTAATGCCGTTGTTATTTGAAAAAGCAACGCAAGCACAATTCCTTATTCCAATGGCTGTAAGCCTTGGCTTTGGGATTATCTTCGCAACGCTAATCACCTTACTATTAGTGCCAGTTAATTACCTATTAATGGAGCGCTTTCAGGGATGGTTTAAGTAGGGTTCGATAGGTTGAAAACATGTGTGTTGGGTAGAGTGAAGTGAAACCCAACGCACAGGAGCAATCAGCTTTCAGAACAAAAAAGTTAGCGAGTTAGAAAGGGGAAAGAGTAAAGTTAGATTGTGCCAGCACATTGCTATGGCTAAACCCGGTGCCGTAGGCGTGAAATTTATTTCGCGCGGTATTTCTTAAATAACGGGTAAGTCGTAGGTCGGGCTTTAGCCCGTCAATTAAACGATTATGTGTCGCTATAAATGACGACATCTATATTATAGATATGAAATCGAGGCTAAGGCTGAAGTTGTGACTTTAGAGTTTAATAAAAAGTTGAATCTAAAAAATATTCAAAACCACTTAATCTTATTACTTCTTGGTTTGGTAGGGTTTTCGATTGCCATTTTAATGCCTTCAAAAGAGGCATTAGAAGTAAAACGGATTATAGTAATTGTTAGTTTTCCTTTGACGAGTTTATTTTTTGTTGTTTATTTGTTCAGGTTTTTAAGTTGGCCTAATACAATAGTCGTTCAAGAGTCATCACTTAAAATAGATAACAACATAATATCATTAGAAAATGTAAGTGATCTATATGTATCTAAATGCGGAGATTTTTTTAGCCTTTACATTGTAGATAAAAAAAGTAAAAAGGATTTTAAAGAAACTTATGTTACTAAGGCTAGTATTGAAGCTTTACGCCAATGTGAAAAGTTTGAGGAAGTCGCCGATAATGTTTTCTTGTTGAAAATAACTTAATAAGAGTTGGTGTTCCCCAAGTATGCGGTGCCCGGTGTCAGTCCTGAAACCTTGAGGTTTCAGGGCGGGGATCTGCGGTCTACCGTAGGCTTCTCGGTACATGCCGAGCTTGCACAATAGTAAACGAACAGAAACCCTAACATAAAATTTATCGGCTCAGGGACTTAACCAAGCTCCTGCACCCTAGGGAACACCTTCAGTATATAAGACAAGTTTCAATCCTTAAACCATAGAATAAAAAAAAGCGGATCGTTCGCGTAGTTTTTCCCCACCTTTAACTGCTTATTTACTTTTCAGATTGCTTTTTGACCTCAATCATACAATTAATTGGAGTTGCGATTTATCGAGTGGTAGCATGGCGTTACTTAGCCGAACAAAGAAAAAGTTATGAGCACGTTACCTGATTACCAACAAGCCCAATTGTTATTAGAAAAGAATGAAATTTTTGTCGCACCAGCAGAAGCCCATGGTGTGATCAGTGGTTTATTAGCCTGTGGCATCAATATCGAAGCCGACGAATACTTAGGTTTATTAAGCGATGTATTCAATGATGGCTTAGCCTTCAATAAAGATTTAAAAGCATTTTTTGCTGATGTGTATTCTCAGGTTGTTGCCAGCTTCAGCGATGAAGAATTTCAATTTGACCTATTCTTACCAAGCGACGACGAAACACTGATCGATTTAGCCAATGGCTTAGTATCTTGGGTATCGGGTTTTATGCTTGGTTTTGGTTTAAAACAAAAAGATTACGGCAAGTTATCTGCTGATGTGAAAGAAGTGATCAGCGATTTTAGTGAAATTACCCGCCTAGACACCATGTTTGAAGAGACCGAAGAAGACAGTCAAGCACTCCACGAAGTGATTGAGTATGTACGTGTTTCTGCGCTTTTATGTTTTGCTGAGCTAGGTAAAGAGCCAGCCGATAAAAACCCTAAGAAGACTCTTCACTAATCAAATTACAGAGGTTTAGCATGTCGTCTATTGCAATCGATAAAGCTGAATTTAAAGCCCGCCGCGAGCGCTTGCTTGCGATGATGGATAAAAATAGCGTGGCTATTATTCCTGCGGCAGGAGAAGTAACACGTAGCCGTGATACTGAATATGCATTTCGTCAAGACAGTGACTTTTTCTACCTAACTGGGTTTAACGAACCAGATGCAGTTTTAGTACTGTGCCCGTCGAGCGATACACCAAGTACGCTTATTTGCCGTAACAAAGACAAACTAGCTGAAATTTGGCATGGCCGTAGAATTGGCTTCGAAAAAGCTAAATCTGAGTACTTATTCGACGCAACTTGCCCACTTAGTGAACTAGATGAAGAATTATTAGATTTGGTGAACGGCCAGCAGATTTTATTTTATGCACAAGGCACTTACGCAAATTTCGATGCAAAGGTTTGGGATTTATTAAACACCCTTCGCGGCGCACCTAAAAAAGGCTATAAAGCCCCACATACCATAAAAGATATTCGTGGGTTAGTGCATGAAATGCGTTTGTTTAAATCTGACGCAGAATTAAACATTATGCGTACAGCTTGCGAAATTAGTGCGCAAGGCCATATTCGCGCTATGCAGTTTGCCAAACCTGGTGCAACTGAATACCAATTAGAAGCTGAGCTTCATCATCATTATGCAATGAATGGTGCTCGTCATCCTGCTTATGGCACGATTGTCGGCAGTGGCGATAACGCCAACATTTTGCACTACACACAAAATGATGCTGAGCTAAAAGATGGCGATTTAGTATTAATTGATTCTGGCTGTGAACTTGAAGGTTATGCGGCAGATATCACACGTACTTTCCCAATCAATGGCAAGTTTAGCGAACCACAAGCGGCGCTTTACAACATTGTATTAGCAGCTCAAGAAGCAGCATTCAGCCAAGTAAAGCCAGGCGGTAGTTTATCGAAAGCCAATGAATTAGCCTCAACGGTACTGACGCAAGGGCTGATTGATTTAGGCATTTTAACTGGCGAGCTTGATGAGCTAATGGCAAACCAAGCGTGCAAAGCATTTTACATGCATGGCCTTGGTCACTGGCTTGGGTTAGATGTGCACGATGTTGGCGAATATAAGCTTGATGAAAAAGAGCGCGTATTTGAGCCGGGCATGGTGCTCACCATCGAGCCGGGTTTATATATTAGCGAAGATGCAAAAGCACCAGAGCAATATAAAGGCATCGGTATTCGTATTGAAGATAACTTACTTGTCACTCAAGATGGCCATGAAAATCTGACCATTTCGGTTCCTAAAACCGTTAGTGACATTGAAGCAGTGATGCAAGTAAACAAAGGCTAGGAGCAAGCGTGGCAAAGCAGTTTGATGTTGTCATTATCGGCGGTGGAATGGCGGGTGCAAGTTGTGCACTGGGCCTAAAACAGAGCAATAAGCAGTTATCAATCGCTGTAATTGAGGCAAATGAAGTAAGCGCAGACTATCACCCTAGCTTTGATGATAGAAGCATTGCGCTTGCTCAACAGTCTGTTCAGTACTTAAAATCAATCAATGCGTTTGATTGCCAAGCGCCATTTGCGGCAGCGATTAAAAAAGTCACTGTATCTGATCGTGGTCATTTTGGTAAAACACATATTGATTGCCAAGAATATGGTCATGATGCCCTTGGCTATGTGGTCGAAGTGAACCCATTTGGGCGCAGCCTTCATCAGCAACTTACGCGTACTGATGTTAGTTTGTTTTGCCCTGATACGGTTGCCAAGCTTGAATACCAAAGCGATTTTGCCAATATCACGCTAAGCTCGGGCGAGCAGTTAAGCGCGAAGCTTGTGGTGGTTGCCGATGGCGCTCATTCGCAAAGCCGTAAACTGGCTAATATTGAGTTTAATACCCGCGCGTATCAGCAAGCGGCGATTATTGCTAACATCGAAGTGGCTGGTGGTCATCATCATCATGCCTTTGAGCGTTTTACTGAGCACGGCCCAATGGCACTGTTACCAATGAGCAATAACCGATACTCACTGGTGTGGTGTATGGAGCCTGAGCAAATTGAGCACACCATGGCGCTTGAAGACGATGCCTTTTTAGCTGAGTTGCAAAAAGCATTTGGTTACTGCGGCGGCGCATTTAGCAAAGTGGGTATGCGAGCAAGTTATCCGCTTGTGTATGGTAAAGCCGAATCACTGAGCAGCCATCGTACGGTATTAATTGGTAATGCAGGGCATGCTATTCACCCAATCGCAGGGCAGGGCTTTAATTTAGGCCTGCGTGATGTGCAACTACTGTGTGATATGGCAAATAGAGACGACCTTGGTGATTACGCCTTTACCCGTTATTACAGCCAAACTCGCAGTAAAGATATTACGACCGTGATGACACTCACAGACAGCCTAGTGCGTTTGTTCTCAAACTCATCACGATTGCTAGCGCTTGGTCGCAGCATAGGCCTTTTCTCAATGGATTTATTCTCCTCGTTAAAAACCCCGCTGGCAAAACAGCTTATGGGTCAGGTTAAGCAAGGTAAACGGATATGAAACAAGCACAAGTTTGTATTGTCGGTGGTGGCTGTGTTGGCCTTACGCTAGCACTTGGTTTAGCAAAAGCAGATATCAGCGTTGTGGTGATTGATGCGAGTAAAAATCAAATCTTACCGGGTGATGATTACGCACTTCGCGTGAGCGCATTGAGCCTAGCTAGTCAGGGTTTATTCGAGTCATTAAATGTATGGCCAGAGATCATTAAACAACGTGCTACACCGTATACGTCGATGGATGTACGTGATCAAGACAGCTTTGGCAAAATTCATTTTGATCATAACGATCTCGACTTACCGCAGCTCGGTCATATCGTCGAAAACGACATTATTCGCTACGCTTTAATTAGCGAACTTGAAAAGCAAAGTAATGCCACTTTATTGTTCGAAACCCGCTACCAGCAAATTCATCAAACTGATTCTGATGTGTTTATTACTCTTGAAAGCGGCGAGCCAGTGATTGCTAAACTTTTGGTGGCGGCTGATGGGGCTAACTCGGCTATTCGTAAGCAGTTCAACATGCCAATTACTTTTAAAGATTACGACCATCACGCCATTGTTGCCACGGTTAAAACCGCTGATGAGCATAACAACACAGCACGCCAAGTGTTTTTGCCAACCGGGCCGCTGGCGTTTTTACCCTTGCCAGATAACCATACGCACTCAATTGTTTGGTCAACAAGCCCAGAGCATTGCGACACACTTTTAGCGCTTGATGATAACAACTTTAATAAAGCGGTTATGGCAGCCCTTGATGGCCAATGTGGTTTATGTGAAGTGCAAAGTGAGCGCATGGCGTTTCCACTTAAGATGCGTTATGCCCAGCAGTGGGTGTCGGGCAAAGTGGTATTAATGGGCGATGCGGCGCACACCATTCACCCATTAGCTGGTTTAGGTATGAACCTTGGCCTAAAAGACGCCGCTTATTTAATTGAGCTATTAAGTAATGAGCAAGGCGAGTTTGCAAGTGCACGCACGCTGCGTGATTATGAACGTACGCGCAAGCTTGATGCACAAAAACATATTGCCATGATGCAAGGCTTAAAAGAGCTATTTGCGGGCGCTAATCCACTGAAAAAGCTTGTACGTGGTGTTGGTTTAAGCCTAGTAGACAACCTTGGCCCAATTAAACATTTGTTCGCAAAAGAAGCAATTGGTAAATAACACCTAACTAGTTGTTACTACTTAGTTTAAGCCGCAGCTAAGCAATTAGCTGCGGCTTTTTTGCACTTATATGAACGCAAAATGATAGCGCTGTCATTTTTGTTAGTGTATGATTAAATTTTTGTGATTGGTATGGAAATTAAACAGCTCTGTTGAGTTGTATACTAAATTCCAACCAAATAAAAATAATTAAACTAAGAGAACAATTATGGAAGCAACGGTTGAGTGTGACAACAACACAAAACAAAGCATCTGGCTGCCAATGGTATTGGCCGGCTCAATGTTTTTTATCTTAGGGTGTATAACGTGGCTTAATGGTGCAATTACACCATTTTTGCAGCAAATGCTTGAGCTTTCGCCGTTACAAGCTTCGTTTATCATCTCTTCTTTTTATATTGCGGTAACAGTTGCCGGTATCCCATCGGCAATGCTGATCAAGCGCGTTGGTTATAAGAATGGTATGGCGATTGGCTGTGCGATTATGGCTTTATCGGCGCTGATGTATATTCCGGCTGCGAAACTGCAAATGATCGAAATTTTCTTATTCGCACAGTTAATGATAGGTGTTGGACAAACCGTGCTACAAACCGCTGTTAACCCATACGTGGTGAAAATGGGCTCTGAAAAATCAGCCGCTGTGCGCGTGTGTATCATGGGCTTATTAAACAAATTTGCGGGTGTAATCGTGCCTGTTATTTTTGCCGCTGTAGTTGTAAGCGGTGTGGTTGATGGCGCAGGTAAATTATCACAAGAGCAAAAAGATATTATGGCAAATAGCCTTATCATGCCTTATGTATTGATTGCTGCGTTAATCATGTTATTTGCTGCCTTTGCGAAATTTGCACCATTACCTGATTTAGTATTTGATGAAGACGAAACATCAAACGGTAAAGGTGAAATTAAAGAAACCCTAGCACACCCTCACTTAGTTTTAGGTGTAGTGGGTATTGCGCTTTACGTTGCTGTTGAAGTTATTGCAGCAGATACCATTGGCTCGTACGCTTTACAAATTGGCGTTGCCGACTACTCAGTTATGACCTCTTATACCATGGCGTGTATGTTGATTGGTTACGCGATTGGTATTTTGACTATTCCACGTTTTATGAGCCAACAAACGGCGTTATTAATGTCGGGTATTGCTGGAATTATCACTGTGTTGTTAGTGGTACTTGGTAGCAATGACTCATTCATTATTTCAAACCTATTATTAGTGCCATTTGGTGGCCCACAATTACCAGACCCATTGTTATGCATTGCGTTACTTGGCTTTGCTAATGCCATGGTTTGGCCTGCAATCTGGCCACTGGCTTTAGCTGGCTTAGGTCGCTTAACAGGCACTGCATCTGGCTTACTGATCATGGGTATTGCTGGTGGTGCACTCGGCCCATTATTAATCGGTTTAGGGAACGTAGCAGGCCTAGGCGCACAAGGCGCTTACATTGTAATGATCCCAAGTTATGTATTCATTTTATTCTACGCCTTAAAAGGCCATAAGATGAGAAGCTGGAAGTAACCCAGCAAACTAATTTTTCAAGTTAGGCAAAGCCGCGGTACGCCCATCACCGCGGCTTTTTTGTGGGTAAACTAAAGCTATCAGCTTTCAGCCGTCAGCTATCAGATCATTGATCTGACCCCGATAAAGTAGACACGGGGTTTAATTAACTTGTTCGTACTGCATGGGACTTTTATACCCTAGGGTGCCATGCCTTCTTACTGAGTTGTAGTATTTTTCAATATAAAAATACGTTTG
>NZ_JAKGBH010000040.1:0-37802 GCF_021532515.1 Pseudoalteromonas sp. PAST1
ACTCTTAGGTTGTTTATCTTACCCGATAGGCTACCAGACAGGCATTATCCAAGGGTGGTAAGAAGGAAACCTAATAAATATCCCTATAAAAGAAAATGCCAGTCAGCTCTTAACTGACTGGCATTACCCAAACAGGCGGCTTATTTCATCTTACAGCTCAAAGCTTAAAAATCAATTACCCCAAGGATTACTCGCACTTGAACGTTGTTTTCTAGCTCGAGCAAGTTGTTTAGCTTCTTTTTTAGCGTGAATGCGTTTGGCGTCGGTAAAACTTAACTCACACGGTTCACCTGGTTTTTGATCAGCAGGGATCACGCGATCGCGTGGCGGTAATTCGTAGTTGATATTGTCTGGGCGTGGTAAGTTTTTAAGACGATACAAATAAAAGTTCTCGACTTTTTCTTGAGCCCATTGGGTTTTACGTAAAAACTTAACCGCAGATTTAACATCTGGATTATTCTTAAAGCAGTTCAACCGCATATAGGCGTGGAGTAATTCCCAGCCATATTGTTCGACAAGCTCTGTTACGACTTGCTCAATACCAACACCTTGTAGCGGGTTATTGCTGAAAATTTCTTTATTACTCATATCATGCTCTTGTTTATTGTTTACGTAATTAGTTAATTATAATTTGAAAGATCTAATTTAGATACCGCTTATCAATTTGATATACGAACCATTTTAAAAGTTTACATGTTTACCTTATATGGGTAATCTATGCGCTTGAATTGGCATGAGGCTAATTTATTAAATTGATTAAGGAATCTATAAATGGGACTTTTTGATAAGATCAAAACACAAGCTAATACAATTGGAACAAATATTAGTGAATCAACCTCTAAACTAACCAGTGATATCTCTACTGCGTCGAAAGAAAAATCAAAGCTTTCAGCGATTAATTCTGAAATTACTTCAATTAACGGGCAACTAAATATTGCTTACCAAGACATTGGTAAAAAGTATGTATCTAATTTAGTCGATAATAAGGGTGAAAATGTTGAAGCTGTTCTAAAAGATACACTCGACAGAATAGAGCCTCTTTTAGAGAAAAAAATAGAGCTTGAGAAAGAAGCAGTAGAAATTGAGAAAAAATTAAAAGATCAGATAATTCTACAAGAAAAAGCAATTTTTCAACGTGAGTTTGATGAAGAAAAAGAAAAGCTAGAGAAAGCTGTGAAACTGGATGTATTAACAGAAAAAGAGATGCAGGATAAATTAGCTAGAGCTCAGCTTAAATTGGATAATTTTGATAATATTCGTAAAGTTAAAAAACAGTACGATATGCAATTAATTTCAAAGGAAGAACTAAACGAAAAGCTTGCGGCGTTTGGTGTTTAAATTCTTTTTTTTAAAAAGGCTCTAAGGTGTTTAGAGCCTTTAAATCTATTACTTACAATTAACTACTACACGGCCACGTATTTCACCTTTTAATAGGGCTTCTGCATTTGCAACGGCGTCAGAAAGCGGGACTTCTTGTGAAATAGTATCTAGGTACTGCGCCTCAACTAACTCACTTAAACGTTGCCATGCTTCAATTCGGTCAGCTTTAGGGCGCATTACACTATCAATACCCATTAGGCTAATGCCACGAAGGATAAACGGCGCTACCGTTGCCGGAAAGTCCATACCTTGTGCTAAACCACAGGCTGTTACAACACCACCGTATTTAATCGATGCACACACATTTGCAAGGGTGTGGCTACCCACAGAATCAATTGCACCAGCGAATTGCTCTTTTGCCAGTGGTTTACCAGGTGCTGAGAATTCATCGCGAGATAAAACACGTTTTGCGCCTAATTTTTCAAGATGATCTGCTTCGTTCATGCGGCCTGTTGTGGCAACAACATCAAAGCCAAGCTTATTAAGTAAATAGATAGCAAAACTGCCCACGCCGCCATTGGCACCGGTAACAAGAATTTCGCCACTTTGGGGTGTGATACCTTGTTTTTCTAAAGCGATGATACTCAGCATTGCGGTATACCCCGCAGTACCAATTTGCATTGCTTGTTTTGGTGTTAAATTAGCGGGAAGGGGGATAAGCCAATCTGCACTCATAGATGCTTTTGCACTTAAACCACCGAGGTATTTCTCACCAACACCAAAGCCATTTAACAAGACTTTATCACCTACTTTAAATTCATCACTTTTAGACTCAGTCACTGTGCCTGCAAGGTCAATACCTGGGATCATTGGAAATGTTCTTACCACAGGGCCTTTACCCGTAATCGCTAAAGTATCTTTGTAATTCAAAGTGCTGTAGTCAACATCAATATTTACATCGTGCTGGTGGATGCTCTCTACAGGAAAGTCTGTGTATTCGGCACGATAGCCTTGATCATCTTTGTTGATAACTACCGATTTTACTGATGTTGTCATGTTGACTCCTTTTAGACCGATCGTCTTTTAATGGTTAAAATAAAACCGTATTAAAACGGCTTTATAGAATTAAGCGTAAAAATTGTGCTGTATAAAGGGTAAGCGGTTCACTTGATTTATCAAGTTTAGAGCGCATCACTGCGCCTTCCCAGCCAATCCAGAAGAACTCAGCAAGCATTTTACAATCTGATGATTGAGGTATTTGTTTTTGCTGCTTTGCGTCTATCAAGCAGTGTTCAATTAGAGCTTGCCAGCTGGTGTAAGCCTGCTTAATACGTGCAATCATTGCTTCATTAAGGTAGCTGAGCTCTTGGTTTAAATTACCAATTAAGCAGCCGCGATTAAACTCAAACTTTGCCATGCCTTGTTTAGCGTCATTAGCAAACAGTACAATCCTTTCAAGAGGGGTTGTTGCATCGTTTGCTAGGTGGCGTTTTAACTTTGCCTGAAAATAGCTGTCGTAAGCATCTATGAGTGCCAAGCCGAAATCATTTTTACTTTTAAAGTAATGATAAAAAGATCCCTTAGGTACTTGTGCTGATTTTAAGATTAAATCAATGCCGGTTGCGCTAAAGCCTTTTTCAGTTAATACGGCTAACCCTGTATTAATTAGTAGGGCACGCGTATCTGCATTTGAACGCGCTATTTTTGGTGGCCTGCCACGACGGCTCGGCACAGAGTTATTTGTTTCCATGAGCACCATATTAGACCGATCGGTTTTTAATATGCAAGTAATAAATAGACTAAATTGTAATCATCACAAATTTGTCATGATTACAATTTAATTGGGAACTTTGTAGAAATAGGCTAGGTCACAAATATTGAAGCTAAAAGAGCTGTATCGTTTTTAGCTGAATTTAAGTGTATTAATAGATGGTTTTAGTTAAAGAGGTACGACCACCTAGTCATTTAAAATGTTAATTCATTTGAGCATCAGCACGTTAGTTATTGTCAATTTATTTAATTGCTTTTTGCTATTTGAATTTAACAGTTTTATTAACTATTCATTAAATGTAGATGTCAATTTCGCTACATATCTATAAATATAAAAGGTGAGGATATTACCTATGAAGAGACAGAAAAGAGATCGTTTAGAAAGAGCTCATTCTCAAGGTTATAAAGCAGGCTTGGCAGGCCGTTCCAAAGAACAATGCCCTTATCAACAAATAGAACCTAAATCAGAATGGTTAGGCGGCTGGCGAGAAGCCATTGAAAACCGAAATATGTTTAAAACTTAAAATAGGCACCTTATTTACGCAAAAAAGCCCCACTTTGGGGCTTTTTTGTATCTACACATTCATATTAGAATGCAGATGTATCTTGGAAAAGACCTACTTTAAGATCTTTTGCTTCATAGATTACGCGGCCATCTACTTCTACAGTACCATCAGCCATACCCATGAATAATTTACGTTTAATAACACGCTTCATGTCTAAACGATAAGTTACTTTTTTAGCTGTCGGTAAAATTTGACCTGTGAATTTAACTTCACCTACACCAAGTGCACGACCAAGACCTGGACCACCAGACCAACCTAGGAAGAAACCAACTAATTGCCACATAGCATCAAGCCCAAGACAACCAGGCATTACTGGGTCACCTTTAAAGTGACAGTCAAAGAACCAAAGATCAGGGTTGATATCTAGTTCTGCAACGATTTGGCCTTTACCGTGCTCACCACCATCAGCAGTGATAGAGATAATGCGGTCCATCATTAACATGTTGTCACTTGGTAAACGACAGTTGCCTTCACCGAACATTTCACCTTGACCGCAAAGGACCAATTCTTCTTTTGTATAGCTGTTTTTAGGTTCCATAACTCTCATTCATCGCTTAGAAATTGCCCCGTACTTTAGCGTACACTTGTACGCTAAACAACTCGGAGCAGTTAATTATTTGCTATTTTTCGCTTGTTTTATGACCATTTAATTAAACTGTCGCTGATAAAGGGAGATAAAACCGCGCATTGTGAAGTAAAAATCATTATAATTGCTGTGATTCTTTAACCAGTCTAAAGGAAATTTATGATCCTTTTTGTAAACTCACTGACAGTGATTGATTTTTCTTACTTGTGTAATAAACGCGGCGCAGTTGGCGAGAGCTGGATTGTGGATTTAACTCTGCACGGTCAATTAAATGATGAGTCGATGGTGCTTGATTTTGGCTTAGTTAAAAAGCAAATCAAGGGCATTATTGATAACTGTATCGACCATAAACTTGCTGTGCCTGCCACACTAAACGGTTCACTAACACAGCATGCTGAGCACAGCGTGCTAGATTGTCACTTTGGTGATAATTATCACTTAGCTATGAGCGCTCCTAACCAAGCATATTGTTTAATCGATGCTGATGTTGTTGACGAAAAATCAGTAACCGAGTTTTTAATTAAAACAATTATGCCTGAGCTCCCAAACAACATCGAAAAGATTGAACTTAATTTATACCCAGAGCATAGCCAAAGTTTTTATTATCATTACAGCCATGGTCTTAAAAAGCACGATGGTAATTGTCAGCGTATTATTCATGGCCATCGCTCACAAATTGGTATTAGCCTTGATGGTATGGCTATGCCTCGCTTACAAAAAGAGTGGGCAGATAAATGGGAAGACATTTATCTAGCAACAGCTGAAGATGAAATCAATAAATCAGACCTCAAGCATGTAACTGCACAAGAGAACGATGTGTGCTTTGCCTACACATCACAGCAGGGCTATTTTGAAATGGCGATAGACAAATCACGCTGCGACATTTTACCTTGTGATACTACGGTTGAGTGCATTGCAGACTACTTAAGTTCACAAGTTAAAAACCAATACCCTGATTCAGAAGTTAAAATTACAGCTTACGAAGGGGTTGGTAAGGGGTCAATCAGTTATGCGTAAAGGATTACTAATAGCTGCATTTGCAGGATTGTTTTCTTTAACTGCAAGTGCTGTTGAATTAAAAGGACATTTAACTCAAGGCGGTTTAGTAACAGGCCAAATTGATGGCGCTAAAAGTGTTAGCTTCAATGGTGAGCCTCTTAAGCTTTCAACAAATGGTGAGTTTGTGTTTGGCTTTGGTCGTGATGCGAAGACAAATCATAGCCTTACTTGGGTTGATAGTGCGGGTGTAAGCCACGAACAATCAATTGTGATCACTAAGCGTGATTACAAAATTGATAAAATCACCGGTGTAGCAAAAAAATATGTTTCGCCACCTAAAGAAGTGTCTGAGCGTATTAGCCGTGAAGCTGTTGCTGTACGTAAAGCGAGGCAAGTCAATTCTGACTTACGGTACTTTTTAGATCCTGTTTATAAGCCGGCAACGGGGCGCATTTCAGGTGTTTATGGTAGCCAGCGTTACTTTAATGGTGAACCTCGCCGCCCGCACTTTGGTTTAGACATTGCCAATAAAACAGGTAGCCCAGTGTATGCACCAGTAAGCGGCACAGTTGTTTTTGCTGATGCTGACTTATATTACTCTGGTGGTACCCTGATTCTTGACCACGGCCATGGTGTTACCTCTACTTATATTCATTTAAGCAAAATAGATGTAAAAGTAGGGGATGAAATTAAGCGTGGCGATAAAATTGCCGAGATCGGTGCAACCGGTCGCGTAACTGGCCCTCATTTAGACTGGCGTTTTAATTGGAAAAATGAACGCCTTGACCCTGCGCTAATGATGCAAGACACATTAGCTAATAAAAAGTAGAGACTATGACACAACCAATCGATCGTGACGCTATTATTGCAAAGCGTATTGCTGACTCAACAACGTCGGTAACAAAAACTGTTTTTCCTGGCCGCACTAATCACCACAATACTTTATTTGGCGGTGATGCGTTGGCTTGGATGGATGAGGTCGCGTTTATCGCTGCTACACGTTTTTGTCGTAAGCCACTTGTAACTATTTCGTCTGACCGTGTAGATTTTAAAGAAGCCATTCCAGCTGGTACATTTGCAGAGCTAATTTCTAAAGTGGTGCATGTAGGAAACACCAGCCTTAAAGTAGACGTTGAAATCTTTTTAGAAACAATGCACAAAGACGATAAGCATTTAGCTATTTCTGGTAGTTTCACGTTTGTAGCTGTTGATGATAATCACAGGCCAACACCGGTTGTTTGCGATAAAATGATCAACGGTTTCGAATAAAGCACGGCTATACCAATTCGCAATAAAACTTAATTAAGCGAATTGGTGTTAAACTTAAAAAATAAGTACCTGCGGGTATTTATTTTACACATTAAAGAACACATCATACTAAGTTTTGTGTAAATATTATCTCAGCAAAGATTAAGAAATAGGACTATAAGTAATCAGAGGAGGGTGGCTATGCGTTTACTAATTCTGGTTCTTTATGGCGTTCTTTTATTTTTAGCTTTTAATCAATTAGATTCTTATATGCTGGATTTAATCGCAGCGCTAAGAGGTCAGTTAATTTTAGTTAGCTTTTTACCTGTAGGGTTATGCTATTTTTACAGTAAAAAGATGGCATCAAGCTTACTAGTTTTAAGTACAATTTTGACTTTAGTGCACTTTAAACCTTACTCATCTAATCAGAGGGAGGTCGGTGATATGAAGGTTACACAAATAAACCTACAATATAGTAACCCTAACTTACAACAGATTATCTATAACCAAATGATAGAAGAGAAAAATGATATCCTGGTGTTATTAGAATTTAATGATACACAGCGTCATGTTCTTGATAATCTCAACACAGAATATCATTTGTTTGGTTATGCTGAAGTTGAAGGCGCGCCTTTTGGTATAATCGTTATCTCAAAACTTCCGATTATCCAAAAACAAATTAAACGTTTTGATAATCCAAAACTAGGCTATGTAAAACTTAGTTTTTTGCATAATAACATTATGTTAAATAGCCTTGTTTTTCATCCTCCATCACCAAGAGATAGAACTCTATGGACGCAACGCAACTCTGTTTTAAGTAAAGTGCAAAACGAAATTAAAACTTTAGGAGGGAATTGGTTAATTGCAGGGGATTTTAACACGGTTCCATGGTCGCGCTATTTTATTGAAGCTGATAATAATTGCTTTGATCGTAGTGGATTTTATGTAACTTGGCCTTCTAAAATTCAATTTAATGGCTTACCAGTTTTAGGTCTTCCTATTGACCATTGCATTGCAAGTGAGAAAATTAGGCTAACTAATATTAATACTAGTTTCGTTAAAGGTAGCGACCACAGGTCGCTTACCTATGAAGTTAAACTATCTAAACAGTGAAGTTGTCTTAATTTACTATTTTCTATCAATATCTCTACTAACATACTTAATTCAAAATTATCCCAAGGCTTTGCCGTAATCATTGTTGCGACTTTATCTTTGACTGCATGCTTAGATGCTTCCATCTCTGCATAGCCAGTTAATAACATACGCGAACTGTAAGGTTTTACTGCCTTAATTTTCTCAAGTACAGCTAAACCACTCAAAGAAGGCATTAATAGATCACAAATTACCAGGTCAAGCGCATTTTGTTTCGCATATTCAATAGCTGCATAGGGATCACTGTAACAAACTACAGAATAGTTACTAATTAGCAGTCGTTTTAATGAGCGTAAAATTGCCTCATCATCATCAATTATTAATACAGTTTCTTTCATTAGCTTGCACCCAATAAGTGTTTTAGATCATAAAGAACATGTTTAAAATTTCGCTTATGAGGAAATAGCCAAAATGCCTTATTTGAATAAGATAGTGCTTTCGAGTAATTACCTAATTCTCTATAAAACTCACCATAACACTCACTTAAACGTGCTTTTATTTTCTTTAATTCTCCTTTTGTAACCCCGTATTGATTCCTACGTATAATTTCAACCATTGCGGCTAATCGATTTTCTCTATTAGCAGTTATTGAGTTTGCTCGCATCAAGTAGTGCATTGCGCACAAAGAGCTGTAAGCTACATCACCTTGCTTAGCTATTTTTAACCAACAATCCAGATCTGTTGCACTTGTTAATTTGTGATCAAATCCGCCTACGTCAATCAAAGCGGCACGTTTAACCATTACAGATGAAGTGCCAACAATGTTAGTTGTTATCATTTGACTTATTGGATTTTTCAGCAAATGAAATTCTGTGTTCGTTCTATTGCTGTCGAATTCAGGCCAGTAGTCAAAACAGCTGATTATGTCTTCATTTTTTTCATTAAAGTGCATGTAGTCTGTGAAACTTAGTACGCACTCTGGATGCTCGGTATGAAAGGCTAACTGTTTAGCTAGTTTATCTTTTGACCAGTAATCGTCTGCATCTAAAAATGCAACATACTCTGAATTTGCTTGTGTGATGGCCAAGTTTCTTGCTGCCACGACACCTTTCCTATTTTGCGTAAATAAACGTACTTCTTTATTTGTTTTAGCGAGTTGTTGTAAGTAGTCTATGCTTCCGTCAGTAGACCCATCATCAACAATAATAATTTCAAAATTAACATCATTTTGTTGGTAAATACTGTTTATGCATGTCTCTAAATACTTGAGACAATTGTAATTAGGGATGATTACACTAACTTGAGTAGACATAAGATTACTCCAAAAACTTAAACATATTATTCTTGTAGTACGCAATTTAGAAGCCACTTTTATTAGCTCGATATTGGCCATAATTCTCTGATTTTTCTTTTTGTGCGTTGCATTTTGCAATTATTTATAGATTTGACGTCTCAAATTGAGAAAAGTACCCCATAAAAAGCAGGTATGGTTATTGCCCTTGTTTCTACATATATTTTAGTAGGAGCATTTTATGAAACACATCGCTATCTTAGTTCCGAGTTTCCCAGTTGCATCAGAAACATTTGTTGTCACAGAAATTAATGCACTTCTAGATGCTGGACATAAAGTGACGGTATTCACTTTTGAAAAAACCTCTGTGTTGATTAATTTATCAAGTGCAATAGAAGTCAAAGAGATTGAAAAGCCTGACTTTAAAAAAATACTTCCCGCAATGTTTAATGTTGTGAAACTCAGTAAAGCAATAAATACTGCAATCCAGTTTCGCTCGATATCTACACAATCTCTTATTGGCTATGGCTACAAAATCGCTCAGTACCTTAAAGTTGCCAAAATAGATCATTTGCACTGCCATTTTATGCATGGCCCTTTAGCATATGGCATTGTTGCTGCGAAAATGGCAAATATCACTGTCTCTTCGATAGGGCATGGCCATGATGTTTATGTGAATAGTGCCGATTTAAACTCGAAATTAGCTTTATGTGATTTCTCTGTCGCTGTATGTGAAGAAATGGCTATGCAGTTTAAAAAATGCGAAAAAAGTAACGTAAAATTACTTCACTGCGGTATCGATACTACAAAATTTAACCAAACGCCTTCATCATTAAGTGAATCTGTAAGGTTAATTTTTATAGGTAGGCTAGTCGAAAAGAAAGGGCTTCAATTCTTATTACCAGCTCTTAAACATATGCCTAAAGAATTTGGTATTACTTTAGATATCGTTGGCGACGGTCCAATGATCAACGACCTAATGTATATGGCTGAAGAGCTTGGCGTAAGAAAGTCAGTCAGGTTTCTAGGTGAAAAACCTCATGCTTGGGTAAGTGAAAACCTAGTGAATTATTCAGCTTTGATTGCCCCATTTTGTGTCGCTAAAAATGGTGACCGAGATACAGGGCCACTGGTTTTAAAAGAGGCAATGGCATGTGGTTTACCCGTTTTAACAACCACTTTAATGGGTGCGAATGAAATTGTTACGCCTAATGTTGGCATGAAATGTATGCCTAGCAGTATCTCTGGTATTAGCAAGATGCTTTATAAATTTCATCAGTTGTCACCTCATAAACGCTATTTACTCGGCCAAAATGCAAAACAACATGTTAATCAGCACTACAATGCATTTAACCAGGCTAAACAACTATCAAAGTGGGTTGAAGCTTTGTAAGGAACAGTTATGAGTAATCTAAAACAAATAGGTTATTTTGCCGTCGCAGTATTATCAGTAAAAGGACTAGGCTTTTTATTGCTACCAATTAGCACACGATTCCTAAGTCAAGTAGAGTTTGGTCAGTTAAATTTTCTAGTAACTGTTTCTGCGCTGTGTTCGCTTATTTTATCAATAGGCTTACCAGAGCTTTTACTTAAACAACAGTACAATACTCATACTGAAAAACTTGCTCTGTTTCGTGACGCGGTAATAACAACCTTTATATTTAGTTTACTCTTTGCAGGTTGTTCTTTGATTTTTTCTGAGCAAATAGCACATCAGTTACCGGCCAAAGTTGATCCTCTAGATTTAAGGCTATTAATTGTTAACCTTGTACTATCGGCGCTAATTGGTATTCCGTACATTTATTACCGCTTGACTAATAATGCGAGAACATATTGTTATTTATGCATTTCTCATGCTTTAGTCCAAACAACATTAACGATTACCTTACTATTTTTAGGTTTCAGTATCACTGGAGTTATGGTGTCGGGCGTAGTGAGTAGTTTACTTATTGTATGTATTAGCTATTTTGATATTTTAAAGGTTATTAATGTAAGTTATTCAGAGTTTTCTTGGCGAATACAAGGGAAACAGACTGTTTTTATCATTTCTATTGTTATCTCTAGTTTATTTATTTATGCCGGAAACGGCGCTGAAAATTGGTTTATAGTTGCAAACTTTGATGAGACATTGTTAGCGAATTACTACGTGGCGGCGCAGTTTGCAGTATTAACTTCGTTTACGTTTGAGCCTATACGCCTTTGGTGGTTTGCTAAACGTTTTAGCCTAGTTAAAAACAATAAATCTGAATACGAAAGTAAAGCCATTCTCTGTTTGAATGTTGGTTTAGCGCTTTGCGTAGTGATGTCTGTTCTTGCTCCAATCACTTTAAATTTAGTGTTACCTGATAATTACCACGGCAACGAGCACTGGTTAGTATTGTTAATTGTTGTGGTTGCTATTAGGCACCATAGCGATATTTTGAATATTGGTTGTTATACGCATAAGAATGGGATCTCGGTACCCATTATTAATCTTTTAACTGCATTAGTCGGTCTGAGCCTTTTATATCTTCTGGTGCCAATGTTTGCTGTAGAAGGAGCGATTTTATCTTTAATTATTATGCAGAGCTTTAAACTGTTATGTTTTTACTTAACTAGCCAACAGTTTGTTCCACTAACTTTTAAACTATCTTCACTTGCTCCTAGTTGGCTTGCTTTATTGATCATAGCGGGTATTTCGTTTATGCCTGGCAATTTAATTCTACAATTAGGTGTCCTGTTAACGTACATTTTTGTATTTATTAATCAGTACAAGAGCATCATTTTACGAGTTATCAAAAAAACGGTAGAGGAGCGTAAATATGCTCAATTACTATAAGCAAAATCAACTTGTAATAAATGGTATTGTTGTCACCGTACTGGTTATTTCGACTTACTCGCTACTAGGTCCTATCGCCGTTTTTGCTTTATTACTACTTCCTTTTGCAGCGTTTACAGCAGTGAAAGTCAGTGTTGCATTTATTATCTTATTTATTCTTTTTAGTTATTTTAGGCTACACGAAGCATTTCCTGTTTTGATGCCATTAAAAATTCCTAAGCTCTTGGCATTAGCATCTCTTTTAGGGATTGCATGGCATCTATTTATTTCGCAGAAATTAAAGCCTCATTGGCATACAAATCACCTTATATTTTTTGCTTGGTTTATTTGGTTAACTATTTGCGTATTCAGTGCGGCTAACCGTGGTTTAGCGCTTGAGTATTGGTCAGGTGTGTTGATTAAAGTGCTCATAATGGTGTTTGCAATTTCATGGTGGATGACTTCTCTACAACATTTTAATGTTATCCGCATTGGTATTATGATTTCAGGCTCAGCCATCGCGCTTGTAGCCTTAAGTAATAAAATGAATGGGATCGGTCTTGTTGAAGGAACTCGTGTGACTATTTCGCGAGAACTTCGCTCACAACTCGGTGACCCGAATGATTTATCACTTGTCATGATGTTCCCAGTGTCTTTTCTTGCAGCTGAAGTTTTTGATAGTAGCGCCCATAAAATAAGACGTTTTATAGCACTCATCTGTCTAATAGTTGCGATTAGTGGCGTTATTGCTACTCAAAGTCGTGGGGGATTACTGGGGATTGCAGCAGTATTAAGCTTTTTTATCTATCAAAAAATTAAAAATCCAATCATTGTTGGTTGTATAGGTGCTGTCGGAATGCTCGCGATGATTGTTTTTGCAGGGATATCAGATAGACAAAGTGGTGGTGCTCATGAAGATGGTGTCGATGAGTCTGCAATGGGCCGTATCTATGCTTGGCATGCGGCAATTAACATGGCGCTGTCTAATCCATTGACTGGGGTAGGTGTAAATAATTTTGTCGCGAATTATTTTTTCTATAGTCCACATTGGGATGGCAAGAATCATGCAGTACACAGTACATGGTTTCAAGTACTTGGCGAAACAGGCATTGTTGGGATGTTCATATTCATTGCCCTGATCACATGTATTTACCGAAGTTTAAACCGTGTTTTCTTGATAAATAAACAGCTTAACGATGAAAAAATAGCAGTGAATGCGAAAGCACTTAAAGGCGGGTTGATAGGCTTTATGGTGTCAGGAACCTTTTTAACTCAAGCTTTTACTTGGCCTATATACATCATCTTGGCGTTAACTATTGCTCTTGAAAAGCTTGTTATAGATAAACAAAAGGAAAGGCATTATGACTGAGAATTTAAAACAGTGGTTAAAATCAAGTGACAGTCCTTTTGCAAAGTCACTTTTTCAAATTGCAAAACTCATTCGCAATCCGCAAATGTTTGTAATACCAGGTTTCCATACATGCCTATACAAACTGCATTTACTTGTTAAAACAATTTTCAGTGAACTATTGCGTATCTTCTATTTTACGCCAATTTTTAAAAGCCAAATTAAAGGTTCAAAACGCAATTTATATCTTTATTCTGGTATGCCACAAATTTTAGGGCAGATAGATATAACGTGCCAAGATAATTCTCGTATTAGTGGTATTAGCACTTTTTGTGGTCGTAGTCATGGGTTAAACAAATCGCAACTTATCATTGGTAATAATGTCGATATTGGTTGGCAAAACTCATTCTCTGTGGCTGGTAAAATTGTTCTGCAAGATGATGTTAGGCTTGCTGGACGGGTTTTTTTAGCTGGTTTTCCAGGCCACCCTTTAAACTCGCAAAGGCGCGCTTTAGGTGAGCCTGATGATGATTCGCAAGTCGGAGACATCATTATAGAGCAAGGGGCTTGGGTTGGAACGGGGGCGACAATCCTTGCTGGCGTAACAGTAGGAAAAGGCGCAATAGTTGCAGCAAGTAGTGTTGTTACAAAAGATGTACCTGCAAATACGATCGTGGCTGGAAACCCTGCGAAAGTTGTTAAGAAGCTGGAGTCAGAGTCATGAAATTTATCGTTTTTGGTGAAGATTGGCAAAGCCATCCAAGCAGTACTCAACATATCTTTAAAGAATTAGCGAAAAGCCATGATATTGTATGGATAAATTCAATCGGTATGCGAAAGCCAACAATAAAGTTGCTTGATGTAAAGAGAGTTTTTTACAAACTAAAATCCTTAGTGTTGAAAAAGAGGCATACTGAAGAATCTGCAGACAATCACAGTAAGCTTAAAGATCATACTTTGCCGATTTTACCTTGGCATGACAATAAGCTTGTAAAAGCTTTTAATAAATGGATTTTTAATAAAAAGTCTTTTGTTGATAATGAACCTATCATCTATTGGGTTAGTGTACCTACTGCCATATACCTTATTAATTTACGTCCCATAGACAAGATCGTTTATTATTGTGGCGATGACTTTTCGGCCTTAGCGGGTGTTGATCATTTAATGGTTGCTCCACTAGAGAGAGAGCTTATTCTTAAAGCCGACCTCATTTATGTAGTAAGTGAATTTCTTTCTAGCAAAATGCCAAAGCATAAAGTTAAGCTGTTATCTCATGGTGTTGACTTTGATTTATTTAATAATAAAAAGCAGAAGGCAGTTGAACTTAGTAATATAAATAAACCGGTTATTGGCTTTTATGGTTCTTTAAATGCGTGGCTCGACAAAGAACTTTTGCAAAAACTGGCACTTGAACGGCCTCAATACCAAATAATGTTAATTGGTAACATTATTGAAGACTTTGATTCATTATTATCCCTTAACAATGTGTCCCATGTACCCGCAGTAGAGCACCATAAACTTGCTACTTTTTCTCAACATTGGCATGTCTCGATTCTCCCATTTGTTGATAATGCGCAAATTAGAGCATGCGATCCGCTTAAACTTAAGGAGTATCTAGCGACAGGAACCCCCATTGTTTCAACTAATTTTGCTGCAGTGAGACCCTATCAAGAGGCTGTGCTGATCGCAGACTCTATGAATGCCTTCATTGAGCGTGTGGACTATGCCATTAGCATAAGCGATGAGCAAAAGCTTAATTGGCGACAAACTCAAGCTGAATACGCAAAAAATCACAGTTGGCAAGTTAAGGCGCTACAAATAAGTGATGAGCTAGGGCTTGGTTAACTTCATCTATTAAAAGCTGCATTAACGCAGCTTTTTTTATTTTTGGAACAAGATCTGCAACAGAATAACTAATTGAAATTATCGCAATTTATTTTTTTCAAAATGCAAATATAACTGCATTTTTTTGCAAATTGCAAAGCAATAGGTAACTCCATGTTAGTTAAAGAGCAGATCAAACGATTAATATATTTAGGGCTTTATGCGCTTTACACGCGTATTAAGCTTTTTATTATTCCGTTTTGCATTGTGCCTCTTGTTGTTATTTTCATGGGGCTGACTGCTCAAAAACAATATACCAACCACGCAACCATTTTGATTGAAGAATCTGCACTTTTAAATCCGTACTTAGATGATCTGTCTTTTTCATTTCAGTTATCAGATCGTATGGCAGCACTTAGAACTTTAGTTATAAGCAGAAAAGTACTTATTGCTGTCGCAAAGGAAACTAATTTAATCGCAGAAGATGCAACGCCAAAACAAGTTGAAGAAATTCATCAAAAGCTCTCTAAAGCTCTCTCTTTGTCATTAATAGGCGATGAATTAGTGCGTATAAACTTTATATGGCACGACCAAAGTCAAATGAAACCTGTACTTGAAAAAGTGGTAGAGAAATTTATTGAACGCTTACTTGCGCCAACTAAAGCCTCTTTAGATACGTCAGAACAATTTTTCTTTCAACAACTTGAAGGGTTACGCCAAGAGTTAGAAGTATCTGAAGAATCTCTTGCTAAATTTAAAAGCCAAAATAGCAATACATTACCAACGGTTTTACATAGCAACCGCGAAACATTCGATAAATTATTATCGGAAAAACAGCAGAAATTAATTGCTCTTTCTGGTGCTAAAGCAAAGCTCAATGCACTAAAAAATAAAGTAGGGCAAGCTAATCCAATCCTAGGGAAG
Organism: Pseudoalteromonas sp. PAST1; assembly: GCF_021532515.1. Taxonomy (NCBI): domain Bacteria; kingdom Pseudomonadati; phylum Pseudomonadota; class Gammaproteobacteria; order Alteromonadales; family Pseudoalteromonadaceae; genus Pseudoalteromonas; species Pseudoalteromonas sp. PAST1. The sequence continues at coordinate 15,766 of NZ_JAKGBH010000040.1, forward strand.
TTAGAAGAAAAAATTATTCGTACAGAATCTGAATTAAGTCTACTGCGCACTCGTTATACAGATAAGCACAGTAAAGTTATTGAAAAAACACGTACTTTAAAAAACTTAAAAGCGCGTCAGCAGTCATTACTTGAATCAAGCGAAGATTTAGATACCTCGAATTTAGATCAACTTTGGCAAATGGTTAATACCTTGCCTTCGGGTGAAAATAAAGAATCCAGTGTATTGGTTTCTCAGCTGCTTGCCTTAGAAGAGGCTAAAAATAACCTGCTTCAACAGGAACAAGAATTTGCAATGCTAGAAGAACAGGTAAAAGAGGTAAGCGAGAGATTATTAATTACCAGCGATGTAGAAAAACAGCTAAGAAAATTAGAACGAGATTACGAAGTTAAACAATCGTTGTACAAAGATATGTTAAGCCGATACGAAATGGCAAAAGTAACAGGAAAACTTGTTAAATATGAAGGCCCAGACAAAGTAAAAACAATTGAACGCGCCTATAGCCCAACGCAACCAATCAATACCTCTTTAGTCATGACAATCGTGATTGGAGTTGTGCTTGGAATGTTTACAGGTGGAGCAAGTGTATTTGTTGCTTCACTTTGCGACAGCCATCTAAAAGATATTCAAACTATTGAAAAGCTTAGTAATGCACACGTAGTAACTGTCCTGCCAATTATAAACAGCAGTGCATCTAACAAGCATATTGAAGGAGAACCTTTATGAAGGTAATGCACTTAGTACAGCATTTAGAAGTTGGCGGCCTAGAAAAAATGGCAATTACGCTATTAAAGAATAGTCAATATAGCCAAACAACCATCATCGTCTCGTTAGAAGGTGATAAGGAGTCAGCAATCAAACAATGGCCGGAACTTAGCAATTATAAAAGCAGTGTTTTTTGTTTAAATAAAGCACCTGGCTTTAAAGGTTCGGTTATAAAAAAATTAAAGGCGCTTATAAAAGAGCAGCAAATAGATATTATTCATAGTCATCATATAGGTCCATTACTGTACGCTGGTATTGTGTGTTCATTAACAACTAAGCGTATTCGCCATGTTTCGACTATTCATGATGCTTGGTATTTAAACAATATTAAGCAACGTTTCTTCACCAGAGCTCTTAACTTATTAACACATATTCATTGGGTAGCAGATGCAAACATCGTAGCCAATGAGTTTCAATCAAAAACGTCAATCATACCTCAACAGACAATTTTAAATGGTATTGATTGCGAGCAATTTAAAGCAATAGATAAATCATGTGCACGCCAGCAGTTAAACTTACCAGAAAATGTTCAGTTGATCGGGTGTGCAGCCCGACTAATTGAAGGTAAAGGGCATAAAGACTTAATACATGCTCTCATTTATTTGCCTGAGAATTATCACCTTGTATTTGCAGGCGATGGTGACCAGAGAGATTTACTCCACAAAGCTGTTGAAAGCTATGATTTAAAATCGCGAGTACATTTCTTAGGAAACATACACGACATGAGAGTTTTTTACTCTAGCATCGATGTTATGTGTCTCTACTCGAAACGAGAAGGTCTGCCCCTGTCTATCATTGAAGCGATGGCATGTGGAGTACCTATTGTCGCATCTGATGTAGGTGGTATTCACGAAGTTGTAACTGATAAAGAGGGGGAGTTGATTGCAGCAAATAACTACAAGCTAATTGCCCCTGCAATATTACGTACTTTGCAATTACCAAACGGAAATCCTATTCGTCATCATGCTATTGCTGTTGCTGATGCACGGACCATGAGCAGTCAATATGACAATTTATACACAGCGTTAGCGTGATGGGAGGCTATGATGACAATTTTCAGTATCGTATTTTTAGTATTAGTATTCGTTGCAATTTACCACCATGTTGGATATCCAATCATGGTTAATTGGGCTGCAAAAAGTCACAAATCTAAACACAAAAATAGCAAGGCTGACCCTAAAACCTATCAGCCAAATATTGGTATTTTAATGTGCGCGTATAACGAACAAGACCACATAGCAGAAAAGTTACATAACTTAGCCTCATTGTTATATGACAATGATCATTACAGCATACATGTCTATTTTGATGGTTGCACAGATGCGACGGTAAACAGAGCTTATGAGGCTCAACGTGTTTTATTGAGCCATGGTGTGCAATGTTTTTTCCATGTCAGGGAAGAGAACAAAGGTAAAGTGCATGGATTAAATACATTAATGGGGTTAGCAAAATTTCAAAATGATATTTTATTGTTCACTGACGTGAGCGCGCTATTGAGCATTGATGCTTTAAATAAGGTCGCCGATAAATTTAGTAATCCAAAAGTTGCAATTTCTACGGGAGTGTACACACTTGATGATAGGGCTCCAGATGCACAAAAAGCATATTGGAAGTATCAAAATCAAGTAAAACTATCTGAGTCCGAGCTAGGTGCAGTAATTGGTGTGCCTGGTGCCATGTTTGCGATGCGTTCAACATCGGCAATAGAGCTTGATGATAACACTATTAATGATGACTTTATTTTATCTATGAATGCGCTTGCACAAGGTGGTAAGGCAGTATTAGATGAAGACGTTGTTATTTATGAGCGTGAATGCGATTTACAACAAGAAGACTACAAACGTCGTATCCGCCTTGGAGCAGGGAATTGGCAACAAATTAAGTCCCTAAAACAGCTTCTAAAGCCTCAACTTGGTTGGACGAGTTTAAACTTTTTTTCGCATAAAGTACTGCGCGGCGTGATGCCGATTATCTTAGCGTGTATCTACTTGTGTATTTTATTCGAAGCTGCATTCATGAAAACCACATGGGCAGTGTTTTTAGCCATAGGTATTTTAAGCTTACACGGTGTTGAGCTGTAAAGAGTGTTTTTAATATTAAAATGCGCGTACCTATTTTAGATAAAATAAACTATATTTTAAACAGTTATTTTCTGTCTTTATATGGAATTATACGCTACGAGCTAGGGTACTTTAATGCTCCTTGGCGACGTGTGAGGGATAACAATGTGAATCGTTCTTCTTATGAGATATCTGGTAAGTCGGTTGTGAAGGTTATAAAGCGTGGCTGTGATGTTATCGGTGCGTTAGTTGCAATCGCTCTCGTTTGGCCAATTTGTTTATTTGCCGCTATCGCAATTAAATTGACTTCTAAAGGCCCGATTATTTTTAGCCAAATTCGTGTCGGTGAAAGCTCAGATGACTTTGTCAAATTATTTAATGTATATAAGTTTCGCTCTATGGTTGTTGATGCTGAATTAAAATCAGGTGCCGTATGGGCGAGTAAGGATGATCCACGAATTACTCCTATTGGCAGATTTATGAGAAAAACGCGTATTGATGAGTTACCGCAATTAATAAACGTTCTTAAAGGGGATATGTCATTAATTGGTCCAAGACCAGAGCGTCCAGTTTTCTATGCAAAATTAGAAAAAAATATCCCCTATTTTTGTCAACGAACTTATGGCGTAAAACCTGGTATTTCGGGTCTTGCCCAAGTAATGAATGGCTACGACGAATCAATAGAAGATGCTCGCAGTAAAATTGGTTGGGATTATGCTTATTCACTTAGTATGTCTACGCCATTAGCATGGCTAAAATTAGAATGCTCAATAATTGTCAAAACGCTAATGGTTGTTTTTACAGGAAAAGGCCAATAGCTTTATGGTCAAAATCAGTTGCATAATGCAAATTAATTCCTATAAATTAATTGCATTATGCACAAAGTAAATAAAAACTTAAAATTATCAATATCTTATATTCTGGCATTTAAGTTGTAACAGTAAGATTAACCAAACCATCTTAAAGGTAGAAAATCATGACTAATACAACTAAATCTGATGCAAATACCACATTCATCACTTTACCAAATGATTTCTCTGGCTTAGCAGTCGATAGCTTCAAAGATCAGTTCGAAACGGTAGCCACGAGTGAACAATCTAATGTGGTTCTTGATTTTAGTGACACCACCTTCATCGACTCCTCAGGTATTGGTGCCATGGTATTTTTATATAAACGAATTGAGAAAAAAGGCCAAAAGCTTTCTTTACTGAACGTTTCAGGTCAACCACATAAATTAATGAGTTTACTAAGAGTAGATAAAACCATCCCATTCATTGAGCAAGCTGACATCGCGTGAGGTGAGTTATGAAGCACATACTAATAACAGTTTTACTGATTATAATTGGCGGATGTGCTTCTTGGCCTGATGAAGGACAAGGAGGCTGGGCCGAAAAATACCAAAATTACCCATTAACCGATGAACAAAATGAGCTTATTTACGATACACCAGAAACCGTGGTTTTGAGTGAGTTTGAACATCACGTTTTGAAATTAGATTTGTTGAAAGCTCAAGGCATCAAACAATGTATGCCCGCTCAATTGCTTAAAGCTCAAATTTATGAAAATCGTATACGTCGTTTAATCGCAGCCCAAATGTGGGAAGACGCAGAGCATGATCTTTTGATCCATTACCACGGCCTAAACCAGTTATCAAAACACTTTGAAACAGTTAATGCGATGACGCAATGTGCTGGCCCAACGGAAAATGAGCAGGTGATGACTGCATCATTGAAAGAGCAGATCACTGAGCTGCTAAATAGTGACAATCAATTCTCTTTTAATGACTTTCAAGTAACACCTAAATACATCTCTCGATTATCACAAGCGGCTGACTTAATAAAACAAGTAGATAAAATCAATTTATTACTAGTAGGGCATACAGATATTAGCGGGCAACAAACCAATAACTATGAATTAGCATTGAAACGTGCAGAGACGGTTAAACATTGGTTAGGAATTTACGGGGTTAATCCAGCTACGATTACAACGCTCACACAAGGTAGTTTATCACCTTATAGCAATGAGCCCGACTCAAATGCTAAACGCCACTCAGATAGACGTGTAGAAGCGATAGTTATTGATATTACTGACAAAGATACGAACAAAAAAGTACATGCATTATCCAGTTGGACCAAAGTTTTAAATGGTCCTAAGGGGCAATAATATGAAACAATTAATTTTAATATGCTTACTTATGTTCTCAACACTCGCTGTTGCAGAGCAAGTTCAAGTCGGAAACAAAATATATTTATACTTACCGGGTGAAGTAGAGTTCGATGAACCATTTGAAGTTGCCAAAGATGGCACCATCACTTTACCTGAGCTTGGTAAGTTTAAAGTAACTGGCGCTGAACTTGCTGAAATTGAACAGCAACTACGTGCTGCATTAAGCGAAGTCTATGTTGCGATGGATGATTTTTATGTCGAAATTCGTTCTAGAGATATTTTTATTAATGTTATGGGTTATGTGAACGACCCATCTCAAGTCAGTATTCCCCGTGATGGTAATATCCAAATGGTCATTGCACGTGCAGGTGGCTTGAAACCAGGGGCACAGCTAGACAGACTACAAATTCGTCGCGGTAACGATGTAATAGAATTCAATTACAAAGCCTATTTAGATTCAGGCAACATTGACTTATTACCCCAATTACAAAGTGCCGACACAGTATTCGTACCTGTATCACCACTATTAGGCAATGTACAAATCGATTTTGATGCGCAAACATTAAGTGCATCCGGTGATGCCAGCGATAATAGTGCAATCACCTTACTTGGTGAAGTCCACAATCCAGGTAGTTTTTCATTCAAAGAAAATATGAGTGTATTAGATGCATTGATGCGAGCTGAAGGCGTAACTCGCTACGCAGATGTAACCAAAATTCGCGTTATCGTAGACAAAACACCTGTTGTTTTTGACCTAAAAGCGTATTTGGATAAACCTAACAACGATACAATGCCTGCACTAAAAGCTGGTTCTACGATTTACGTGCCTATCATGGTTGATGATGTAAACACTACATCACGTACCGTCTACATCATGGGTGAAGTACAAAAGCCGGGCGCTTATGAGGCCGGTGATAGTACCAGCTTTTTAGATATTCTTGCGAATGCCGGCGGGCCGACTCGCTTTGCAGAAACTCGCCAGATTAAGATTTTAACGCCATCGGGCGAAAGTATTTTATTCGATCTGCAAGGCTACAGTGAAGGAATTGTGACTGTAAAAGTGCCTAACTTAAACCCAGGAGATGTGATTTTTGTTCCAGAAAAGACTGACCAAAATGAAAAAAGTTGGTTGAAAGTGCCACCAAAACGCGCAATTAAAATTATCGGCGCAATCCAATCACCGGGCCGTTATGAATGGAGTCCCGAAATGGATTTCACAGATTTACTTGCGCATGCAGGCGGGCCAACTAAAGGCGCAAATATCAATGATATAAAGATCGTTCGTAACGGTGAAGTCACTAAACGTTTCGATTTAGAGCAGTATACAATTAATGATGCAGGAAACTATGAATTACCCAACTTGATTGCTGGCGACACTATCATTGTTGAGGAACTGCCAGTTGATCCTGCTGATAATAAATCGCAATGGATCCGCCAAGAATCAAGTAAATCTATTTATATAATGGGGCAAGTTGGTTCTCCAGGCCGCTATGCATTTAATACTAATATGCATTTTATTGATATTTTAGCCGCGGCTGATGGTCCTACAGATAATGCAGATTTACGTAATATTCGTATTACCCATCGTAATGGAAACACTGCAAAGGTTAGTAAGTTAAACCTCGCACTTTATTTTGAAACAGGCGATGAAACACTCTTTCCACACGTTTTACCAGGCGATACCATCTACATTCCTGAAAAAGATAAAGATTGGTTACGTACCCCTAAAGAGCAAGTAGTGCGTATTATGGGGGCTGTTGAAAAGCCTGGTCGTTACAGCTTTGATGACACTATGACGGTACTTGACGTACTAGCAGAAGCAGGCGGTCCATCAAGCTCTGCACTCATAGACAAAATTGTGGTGGTTAATCATTCATGCTGTAAAGAGCAGTCTCGTGTATTTGATTTAGAAGAGTTTGTTAAGAATCCGAATTCAGCGTATATCCCTGTGTTACGTGCCGGCGATACGCTTTATGTGCCAGATAAAGGTCAGGATTTAATTAGCCAATTTAAATCTAACTTTCTCGACTTCATAACAGTAATCGCTTTAGTGGTGGGCCTATGAAAATGATACCTTCTCAATACCAAGAGCTTGAAGCAGTTTGTAATGAAATTGATAACCTTAAAGCTCGCTGTATTTGTTTTATATCTTTAACAGGAAGTGAGGGGTCAACTTCCTTATGTACTAGCGTTGCAACAAGACTATGCAATCAATCAAAAAAAGTTTTGATCATTGATTTGAACCCAATTTCGCCTTTTAAACTTGATCAGAACCAAAGTACTGACGTTGGGCCATGGTGCTTTAGTGATATAAGTTGTCAATTAAATATTATTAGCACAGATCACGTTGATATTTTAACTATGCAGCATCTAAATGAGCTGGAATCAGTTAAAAACAAATCCATCCTAAACGATGCAATTGAACGAATAAAACAAGAATATGACTATGTGTTTATTGATATGAGCCCAGCACTTAAGTGTAATCGAGGCAATGTACCATTACATGCGCTAAGCTTATGTACTGACATGACATTTTTGACTGTTTCATTAGGTTTAAATGATGAAGAAGCGCTGTGCCATGGCATTACAAATCTAGAGCAAGCAGGATTGACTGAGATTAAAATTGTAGTCGCACAGCATAACTTTGCTCCACTGGGTACACGTTTGATTGAGTCACTTAAAACGCGCCAACATAAATGGCCTAAACTTTCTAATTACCTAATAAATAAAATAATTAAACAACGTTGGTTGTTTACTGCATATTGAGAGACAAATGGACTGCCTTTATCAAAAGAGTTATACGCTAGATTGGCCGATAGTGAGTGAGATACGGCATGTTTTAAAACATATCCTTACTGCAATTAGTGTCAAGCACCAAGACATTGATGCTGCAGGCCTTGTAGCAACCGAGTATTTAACTAATTTACTACGCCACACAAAGAAAAATGATAAGCCTTTGTTATTTAGTATATTTAAAGTATCAAACCAGCAGTTACGAATTGAATTTAAAGATTCATTTAAAAGTTATGATATTTTTAATAATCACTCATCAAATTGGGAAATAGACAGCGGTGAGCTTGTTGAAGGGGGGATGGGGGTTGCGCTTATCAAGCATTATTTTCCTAATGCTAGCTATAATACTCATCATCAATTTAATACATTTTCTTTCTGTTTAAACAATATCGATAAGCGGCCAACATTGATATACATTGATGATGATAAGTCACAATTGGCTCTGCTTAAAGCCTATTTATCTGAACATTTTCAAGTAATTTGTTGCGAAGACATTGAATCAGGTTGGCAAGAGATCCTGACCTCAGGTGCGACGATTTTACTGTTAGACCACAAGCTTAAAAATGGTACGAGTGAGCCGCTATTAAAACGACTAAACCAGTCAAATCTAAAAATTAATTTATCAGTTGTTATGCTCACGGGGGATGACAGTGAAGAGTTGATAAAAAGAATTAATATGCTCGGCGTTGATGATTATCTAGTTAAACCTGTTACCAAAACTAGATTACTGCAAAGTATTGAAAGAATTGTTCATCGGTTCTCTGCTTTAAAGTACTTTGTTAATGAGGAAAGAGCGCCAACCAAACGTGAGCTAGAAACGTATAACGCTTATAATTTTGGCTCAATTATAAGCCAAATGGGGGGAGATTTTTGTTTGTATCCCCACCAGCATAGCAACGCCGTGGTAATTGGCGATATGATGGGACATGGTCTAGTCGCTTTAAAAGAGAGCTTTGCTATTAAAGGTTTTTTAAGTGGTTGTTTAGCAACAGAGATCCCTTTAGAGACCGTACTACCTATGTTGAATAGAGCCCTTTCTGAGCAGCGCTTATGTAAATCAAGCTTAGTAACCTTGTTGATAATTTATATCGAAGATAACCGTTTACATTGGTTCAATGCGGGTCATCCTGCGCCTTGTGTTATTAATAAACAAGGCCGTTTAGAGCAGCTAGTTGGCACAGATCCTTTGCTTGGCCTTAATGATCAACATCAATTTAAGCATTACCAATATGAACTAGCTGAGGTTGAGCACATATTAATCTTTACAGATGGTTGGTTAGATAACCAGCACTTAGATGAAGTGGATCAAATAGTATCGAAATTAAACGCAAACAAACTCTACAATGAAGATTTTGCATATGGTTTATGGCAAGCCAGTCAAGTGAAGTTATCTGAAGAAGTTGATGATGCATCACTCATTGTGATCAACAAACACTAAAGTTTGAGTTTACAAACTGAGCGATTTCACACTAAGCTATTAGTAAGGTTTTGTATCATAATCACTTTATCTCAACAGCTATTAAAATAAGGACATACCAATGCCACCTAAAATTCTCATTGTTGAAGATACTGAGTCACTGGCTTTAATGTACCAGTCATACTTAATACCCACGGGTGTAAATACGCGCATCGCTTACACCGGCGAGCAGGCGATAGCTGCTTTAGAAGAATTTCAACCAGACCTGATCATATTAGATGTCATGCTGCCGGATATGAATGGCCTTGATATTTTATCATCATTAAATGCTGATAACTCTCCGCAGGTAATTGTCTTAACAGGCCATGCAACAAAAGAAATGGCCATTAAAGCAATTAAATTAGGTGCAAGTGACTTTTTAGAAAAACCCATTGAAGCGGATCGTTTTCGGATCACTGTAAATAACGGATTAAAACTAAAAGACTTAAAGCAAACCGTAAAAACATACAAAAGTACCTATGAGAATGGACAGTACTTTGATTTGATTGGCAGCTCTGCTGAAATGCAATCTGTTTACCAAATTATTAAATCTGCCTCAGCAAGCAAAGCAACCGTTTTTATTACTGGTGAAAGTGGTACAGGAAAAGAATTATGTGCCCGTGCAGTGCACCTAGCATCTCCGCGTGCAAATAAACCCTTTGTTGCTTTGAATTGTGCCGCAATTCCTAAAGATTTAATTGAAAGTGAGATTTTTGGACATTTAAAAGGCGCATTTACAGGGGCCATTGCAAACCGTGAAGGGGCTGCCGGCCAAGCTGATGGAGGAACTTTATTTTTAGATGAGCTCTGCGAAATGGATATTAATCTTCAGAGTAAACTCTTACGCTTTATTCAAACTGGTTGTTATCAGCAAGTAGGGAGTGAAAAAGAGGTTAAAGTTGATGTACGCTTTGTTTGTGCAACAAATCGTGATCCTTTGCTTGAGGTTAAAGAAGGGCGTTTCCGCGAGGATCTATATTATCGTTTACATGTTATTCCTGTCACTTTACCACCTCTTAATCAACGTGGCAGAGACGTTATTGAGATAGCAGATGCCTTATTCAAAAAAATTAGTAAAGAGGAAGGGCGTAGTTACAGGGGCATGTCTGATGCTGTTAAAAACATGTTTTTAAAATACAGTTGGCCGGGTAATGTTCGACAGCTAGAAAATACAATTAGAAATATTCTCGTACTTCACAATGAGGATTATATAGAAACAAATATGATCCCTGCTTTACCTCATAGCCAAAACCAGTCAGTCGAAACGGCAGCTTCTGAACCAAGTCATAGGGTTAAAACACAATTTGAGGATAGTACGCCTATATCTTCAGAAATAATTTCAATTGATGAAAAACCAGCAGAGTTTTCTCAGTCAGATATAGAACCCCTTTGGTTAGTTGAAAAACGCTATATAGAACAGTCTATCGATGCTTGTGATAACAATATTCCAAAAGCAGCGGCCTTGTTAGATGTGAGTCCTTCAACACTTTACAGAAAAATCAAGAGTTGGGAGGAAATGCAGGTAAGCTAGCGGTATAAGCCTTATTTAATTGTTCAAATTGCTGTTTACCTGAAAAACGTTGCTCAACTAATTGCTTAGCATTTTTGAGCATATTGCGCTTTTGCTCAGCACTGAGTGATCGTAAGTAATTTAATTGGTTTACTAATGCATCAGTGCTTGAATCAGACATTAGTAAGCCATTTTTTAAATGCTCAATGATTTTAACAAGTTGGCCAACAGGTGCAGAAATCACTAGTACACCATTAGACATTGCTTCAAGAACAACCATAGGTAAACCTTCAGCCCTTGAACAAACAACCAATACATCTAAATGTGGCCATATTTGTTCTGGCTCACATTGCCCATGATAAGTTATTGCTGTTAAATCTAATTCACTTGCCATTGGTCCATCACCAAACATATGAAAATTAAGATATTCAGATGAAAACTGTTTAGCTGTTTCAATAAATATATCAGGGGCTTTCTCGTAAGATAAGCGGCCAACAAAGCCAACGTTAATTGGCTCTCTCTCAATGTTTATTGAGTGCTTAGATTTATTATTCAAACTGATAAAGTTTTCCAGTAGTTCTGCTTTGTAAATCTGTTTTGAAAGAATATCTGAAACGGCAAAATTAAATGAAAAGTAGCTTAAAAGCTTATCAAGCCTGTTATATAAATAAACGAGTCCCTGACCTTGCTCACCGGCATGATAAGTAGATATACAACGGCGACTTTGCATTAAGCAAGCGAGCTTGCCTAATATACTTGCTTTATAACCATGAGTATGAAGTAACGAACTAGCTGGTAACCCTTTGATAATTTTGTAAAAATCAAAAAAACTTCCGCCCGCAAATTGGTAGTCAATATTTGCATTATCTAAACGATTGTAAAATGCGATGTTATTATGATCTTGATAAAACAAAACTGAGCTTTTAATATTATATTGTTCAAGCAAATTGCATAGGGCGATGATATGGCTTTCGATGCCGCCAATGATGCTTGAATCTACAAATAAAATAACACTGTACTTCATATCTACTCCAAGGAAAAAACATGATAGATACTGCTACATTTGCACAATTGCAACAGGATGTTGGTGAAGACCTAGCAAAACAGCTACTACAAGTGTACCTCACTGAATCCACACAAATTGTTAACGATATTGCTGATACAACAAAACAAGCAACTATTTCTTTAAATGCTCATAGTCTGAAAAGCAGTAGCCGAAGCTATGGCGCGCTTTCTGTAGGTTCTATTGCTGAACAAATTGAGCACAAAGCCAAAGCTGAACAATTCGATCATGAATTGCATGATTTAATCGAGACACTGCAAGACCAATTTTCACTAACACTAAAGCATGGAAATAGCTTGATCAGTTCGGCTTGATTTATCAGCCTCCAAAATTAATGGCATTTTAAGTATCTCACCAAAAACTGTACTAAGTTGTTCAATATCATGTTGCTGATTTGGTGTTCTAATCACATCATCAAAATGTGAAACAATTTCTCTAAGTGCGTCGTGTGAAATACTTAAATCACAAAATGAATATCCCAGCATACTTTCAAGCCAATCAACGGGTTTTAAATCTAATGATTTAATTACACTTGTTTCTTTTGCAATATTTTCTATAAACACTCGACACGCTGAAGTCATGTTAATTGCTTGAGCGATATCTTCTACAAGCATAGCTGGCATAACACTGGTTATTAGGCTACCAGGACCAATTAAAATTAAGTCAGCATTATGTATTGCTTCAACAGCACCTGGAGCCGCATTTACATTTTGAGATAGAGTGACATATTCAGGTAACTGAGTTAGCGAGTCTATCTGGCATTCACCAATAATTTTTTCACCGTTTGGTAAAACAGCTAATAAATCGGTTGGCTCATCAGACATTGGCAAAATGGTTTCAGAATTGCCCAACATCGCATTGAACCAAGCAATTGCCTGAGTCGCAGAGTTAGTTTGTTGTGATAACCCTAGCAGTGTTAAATTACCTAAACTATGACCATCTAACTCACCGCCTTCAAAGCGATGGTGAAATACTTTATGTACTAATGAGTCATCATCGGCAAGTTGTAGGCAACAACGTCTTATATCACCTAAAGCAACGCCCCCCTGACTATTTCTTAGTTTTCCTGTACTACCACCATTATCAGTTGTTGCGACAATTGCAGTGAGTTCTGCGCAATGTGGTCTAATTGCACTAAGCATATGAGATAAGCCGTGGCCACCACCAATACATACAATTTTCATTTGATTCACCCTAATTAGTTCATACCAATTAAAAGCATAAGGCATACCATTTTTAAGATTTAGCTAATATGATGAAATATCGATAATTTTTTAAAAAATATATGGATGAATCTAATTCTTTTTTCTATATTTGCATTATGCGATGCAATTTTTGATAGGAAAAGCCATGGCGGGTATTAACTTAGAGCAATTACCAATTGTGCTAAGACAGTTTAATGGAATAACAGAAAATCAAACTGTTAAAAAAGAACTTCAAGTTTTACTTAATCCTTATTTTAGTTTTAATGAGCTTTGTTTAATTAATATTGAAAACAATAAAGCATCAGTCGAAATGCGTACTATGAAGTATTTCGATTTTGAAGAAACATTGTTTATTGATGCTTTGATTGATGACTCAATGTTATGGGTTGAGATTAACAATAGCAGCATGTTTAGAACCCCAAGCAATGTAGAGAGTGCTTTAGTCTTTCAAGTAAAAACAGGATTTGGTAAAGCTCAATGCCTGGTATTTTTATCTATTGAACCAGGAGCTTGTTTTAACGAACTTGAATCAATGCCATTACAAATTTTACTTCAACAAGTTGCACATCAATTAGAACATCAAACGAGGCTTAACAGGCAAAAATTTCATTCGACTTCACTATTAAGCCGTTTAGCTGAGCTTTCAAATCTATTTAATGACTTTGCCAGTGAATGGTTTTGGAAAACCACAGAAAATAATCTGTTTACAAACGTATTAACCTCAAACGTAGCAAACAATCTATACAAAAGGCATTTCCTGAATAAAACATTTGACGATGTAATAACTGAACATGAACAAACGCAGTTAAAAAAGTGGTCTCAATTTAAACACTTATTGTCAGAACAAAATGAATTTATAGATTTTGAATTTGAGATAAATTCATCACCTCAAGCTTGGGTGTCTTTTAGTGGTAAACCGCAATATGATGCAAATGGCCATTTCAAAGGCTATATGGGTATTGCAAAAGATATAACAGTAAATAAAGATAGAGAGTATGCACTTAATCTAGCGAAGAACAAGGCTGAAGAAGCCAGTCTTGCAAAATCGCAATTTTTAACTGTTATGTCGCATGAAATAAGAACCCCAATGAACGCCATTGTTGGTATGTTAGAACTACTCGCTGACTCTGAGTTAAATGAAAAACAGAGTAGGTGGTTAAATTACGCTAATACTAGTGCAGACCTTCTTCTAGATCTGATAAGCGATGTTTTAGATTTTTCAAAAATCGAAAGTGGCTCACTGCAACTTGATGTCAAAGCGACAGACATTTACACATTGGTTAAAAATATCGCTTCTCAATTCTTAGAAACAAGCCAAAGCACGGGCGTTATTTTTTCATCTGAAATAAAAACGGGATTACCCAAAACTATCGATATAGATAGTGCTCGCGTTGGACAGATCCTATTTAATATTTTAGATAATGCGATTAAATTTACTAAAGTTGGTACTGTTAATTTTAAAGTTGATAGTACCGAAAAAGAACTTATTTTTGAGATCTCAGATACAGGGCAAGGTATGTCTCAGTCTCAAATAGAGACAATCTATGACGCTTTCAAACAACATGATGATGGCGTCAACAGGCAAGCTGAAGGGATAGGTCTTGGGCTGAGTATTACAAAAAGTCTGGTCGATCTTATGAAAGGAACTATCACTGTTGTTAGTGAGCCTAACGTAGGCACTAAATTTACGATAGTGATACCCTTTACCTTGGTAAAAGAGACCACTCACACACAGGAACAAGAACAGTCACTTGAGCCGATTTCTATTTTAGTAACAGAAGATAATAAAACGAATCAGGTGTTAATTAAGACATTCCTAGAAAAACTTAACCATCATGTAACACTTGCAGATAACGGCCAGCAGGCAATTGAAAAAGTGCAAGCAAGTACTTTTGATTTGGTTCTTATGGATATGATGATGCCGGTTATGGATGGAATAAGTGCAACTAAGTACATGCGCGAGAAACTAAACCTCACCATACCTATTGTGGCATTAACTGCAAATGCTTCTAAACAAGATAAGAGCGCTTGCTTAGAAGCAGGAATGGACAAAGTGCTTACTAAACCAATCAGATTTCATGATTTAAATCGTGCTTTACGTATTTTATTCAGCCAATAAAAAAGCCCCAAATTGGGGCTTTAAAATAAACAATGCTAATTTTACAACACCATTGCCGCAACCCAGCCAGCAATCAGTAGTGGAATATTAAAATGGATAAAAGTAGGCACGACAGAGTCCCAAATATGGTCGTGTTGCCCATCTGCATTTAGGCCAGATGTTGGGCCAAGTGTTGAATCAGAGGCAGGGGAGCCTGCATCACCTAGCGCACCAGCAGTTCCAACCAGTGCCGCAGTAGCCATAACAGAAAAGTTTAGTTCCATACAAAGTGGTACAAACAGGGTGGCTATAATTGGCACCGTCGAAAACGAGCTACCAATGCCCATGGTGATTAATAAGCCAACGAGTAAAATTAACGCAGCGGCGAGGGGCTTGTTACCTTCAATCAATCCTGCGGCAGAGCTAACTAATGAAGCTACATCACCGGTTGCTTTCATCACTGAAGCAAAACCTTGCGCCGAAATCATAATAAAGCCAATCATCGCCATCATAGCAATGCCTTTACTAAATACATCGCCGTTTTGTTCAAGTTTTACAACACCGAATAAGGTAAATATAGCTACCCCAACAAGACCACCCAGGATCATAGAGCCACTAATATTTTGTGCCACTAATGAACAAAGTACAGCGGTAATTCCCACAGCTAACACTTTTTTAGGCTGCTCAATGACAACCTCTTGCTGTTGCTCTGTTAGGCTGTGGGACTCGTAACTACGGCGTTTTCGATAAGATATAAACACCGCAACCAATAAACCAAATAACATGCCAATGGCTGGAATGATCATTGCTATCGGCACTTGAGTATTAACAATCTCTAAGCCATTTTCAGTGAGGTTTTTGTGTAAGATTGAATATAAGTAGATGCCACCAAAACCATAAGGTAGCACCATATAAGAGGTGGCTAAGCCGAAGGTTAAGATACACGCAATGGCACGTCTATCAAGGCGTAACTTGTTAAAAACAACAAGTAGGGGCGGAATTAGAATTGGGATAAAAGCTATATGTACAGGTATCAAATTTTGCGACGAGATCGCACACAGCAAAATAATACTCAATATAAGATAACTAAGCGTCGTTTCGCCTTTGTGGCTATTCTCGTTTACTTGCTTTAGTAACTTAGACGCTAAAATACGTGTTAAACCTGACTTAGAAATAGCAACCGCAAATGCACCTAACATCGCATAGCTCAGTGCTATTTCAGCGCCGCCAGATAATCCATCATTAAATGCATTAACGGTTTGTGATAAACCAAGGCCTGCGGTCAAACCCGCAACAATTGCGCTTACCGTCATCGCCACAATGACATTAATTCGACAAAGAGTCAGGATCAGCATCAACATAACGCCGACAATTACTGCATTCATATTGTTCTCTATTTGGCTGTTTTGAGAGAGTTTAACAGAACTCGTACGCGGTTTTTGCGATTTTGGTTATATGATTGCTGTTGGTAACGTACTTCGATGATTATTTGCTCAAACTCACTTAAATATGCCTCTGTTCTAGGCTTTTGCTGTTTAATTAAAGCAATATTTTGTAGTGGTGTGTTGGTATCAACTGGCTCAATGCCTTGCTTTTTTGCCCACAAATAAAGCTTAGTGATGTCATCAACCAGCGGCTCTCTACTTCGAATAGGGCGTTTGTTATATAAGAAATAGCCAGTAAAGCTCAGTAATAATGTACCTAACACAATTAAAGGCGTTAGCCATGCTGACTTATTACCAAACAGTGAATCAAATAAACTTTGTTGTGATTCTTGGTCAAACGTAAGCACCCAGTTAGTCCATTTATAGTCGAGTTCTTCAAGATGAATTCTAAGCCAGTTTATTGCTTTAAAATGGCTCCAGCGTTTTAGACCAAAGTTAAGATTGTCGTTAAAGCTTTCGTTTAAATCACCCAGTTGTGATAACGAACCATTTAAACGCTCCGGGGCAACAACAGCGGTAGCGTCAAATATGTGCCACTTTTCATCAAAGAACACTTCGACCCAAGCATGTGCATCATATTGATAAATGTTAAGCGTAGCGGCTTTAGTTTGTTCTCCACCTAAATAACCCGACACAACACGGGCGGGGTAACCGGCAACACGAAACATAAATGCAGCGGTGCTGGCATAGTGACCACAAAAGCCACGTTTGGTATCAAACACAAACTGGTCTAGCGTATTATCACCATACATGGGTGTAGGCGTTAATGTGTAAGCAAACTGCTGCTGATTAAAGTAATCAAGTAGCGCGTTAAAGTAAGCTTGCGCATTTTCATGCTCAGCAGCCAACTGGTTTGCCAGTGCCGTTGTTTGTGGATTAGTTGTTATAGGTAAGCGGGTGTATAAGCGTTTTTCAAAGTCATTTAGACTCAGCATAGCCTCACTACTGGTTACCGCGTATTTAATGTTTTTGTTTAAGTTACCTTTGCGCTTTAACAAACCATTGTAGGTTGAGTGCACATCAGAATTATCACTTTGCGCAAAGCCAAGTGCAAAAAGCCAATTAGAAGATGAGGGCTCTGCAATAACCTGATAATTAACGCTATTACTTTGAGTAATTGTACGGCGAATTGGGTTAAATTGTTGAGACTTCAAAATGTCCGATATTAACCATTCACTGCCATTAAACTCATCATGAATAAGGCTGCGCCAGTAATAGGGGGCTTGTAAGTTTTGCCCTGGCTGTTGCTCTACCCGAAAAACCAAGTCATCAGATTCCGCTAATTTCGCAATAGAAAAGGGGTTAACTTGCTCTGATAAACCCGTTTTAGCAAGCTTTGGCCCCGGTAGCTGCCAAAACGCTGGAATTTTAGGTAAAAATAAAATCAAAAATGCCGCTATGGGTAAGGCTAGTAGTATGGTTTTAAAACTTTGTTTGTTAGCGGCCTTAAAGCTTTGCGGGCTAGTTAAATAGCCAAGTACCGCGAAGTTAACAATATAAAGTACACTGACTACCAAGGTTTCAAATAGCCCTTGGTGAAACAAATACACCGTTGAAAGGTTAAAAAACACCAGTAAACACACAGTTTGATACTGTTTAACGGTTTTCGCTTGTAACAATTTAAAGCTGCTAGCAAGTAGCATCATGGATACAAATAACTTGACCGTATCGCTCACACCAACCAAAACAAATAAGGCTACTAAGCAAACTGCTGCCAAAATATTCGCAATCAGTCCATTTAGTTTTTTATAAAACTTACCTAAAAACAGGTTTAAAAAACTCAGGCCCGCCAATATGGCTAAGAATGGAGTAGGTACTTCAGTAAACAAAAAGCCAGTGGTAACAATAAACAGCAATGATAAAACGGTATTTATAAGCGGTGTATTCATAATTAAAACTCCGCTAATGCTTGCAAGCAGGCTTTTTGATGGTTGATCCCTTGACCTTTCGAAATGTGTTTATTGGGTAAGGTTAACGAAAACGCCATTTGTTGGTCGGTTAATTGGTTCACCAAAAAACATAACTGGCTTAATCTATGCTCATTATTGCCACTCAACATATTGAAATTAAGCGCTAACTCCTGTGATGCATCACTGGTAAATTCTTTCGTTAATAGCTGCTGAGTTTTAGCGTAGTGTTTCCACGATACCTTATTAAGCGCTGTTCCTTGCACAAAAGGGCTAAGCTGGTAAAAGTCATCATTACCGGCTTTAACTTGTGCGTTATCGCCACCGTGTTCGTCATTGTCATGGAGCTGAGTATCAAGCTTTTCTAAGGCGATAGGCTGCGGATAAACATAAACCGTTTCGGTTGGCTCTATATAACTCCAAACAGACACCAAACCAAATGGAAAGTGGCTAATGATTTTTATTCTATCAAAGCCATATGCACCACGTTCACTGCATTTTAGAGCAATTTCAACGGTCTTTTTCTCTTTACTTTGCAGTGACACAGTTTCAGATTTAAGGTCGTCATTAACCAGTTTTATAAGTTCACAGTATGATTGTGCTTGAATTTGAAAACGCACAATAGGGGATTTTGGCGCATAACTTTCGTTTACTGACAGGTATTTAACCGACAAACCTCTCACATTTTTATAGCCGGTGAGTATCGCAAACACTAAAACCACCACCATTAAATACGCCATGGCTAAAATCAGGTTGTTTTGATAGTTAATGCCCATCACAAAGTTTAGTAAGGCAATGAGTAAAAACTGCCCACCAAGTTTTGAGGGTAATACATAAATCGTTTTATGTTGAAACTCAATTTCGTTAGTTTTATGCTTATTTTTTAATAGTTTATTAAAAATAGATTGACGAAATTGCTCAATAAAAGCAGGGCACTTAAACATGCTTTATAAGCTTACAGGCACATGTTTAAGTGCATAGCCGCTGTCACCAGCATTTAAGCCAAGCCTGTGATCAGTCACACTAGGAAAAACAGCTTGTACATCTTCAGGCATTACAAAATCACGACCTTCAATATACGCCCATGACTTTGCAGCGCGGGCAAGCGCAATACTCGCTCTTGGTGATAATGGGTTTACAAAATGGTTATCTTGGCGAGTAAACGCAACGAGCTCAAGGATATAATCAACCACCGCGTTGCTTAACGTTACTTTATTAATTTCTTTTTGAATAACAGAAAGTTGCTCAGGATTAATACGAACAGGCAAGTCGTCATAATTACGATTGTTTAGGCCTAAAATGAGGTTTTTCTCAGCGTGTTTATCAGGAAAACCTAAACTAATACGCATAAAAAAGCGGTCTAATTGTGACTCAGGTAACGGATAAGTACCAGATTGATGCACTGGATTTTGCGTTGCAATCACAAAAAATGGTGATGGTAGGGCGTGTTTGACCGAATCTACTGTCACTTGTTTTTCTTCCATTGCTTCTAACATTGCACTTTGTGTTTTCGGGCCTGCACGGTTAATTTCATCACCTAAAACAACTTGGCTGAATACAGGACCTTGATGAAATGAAAAACTATGTTCTTTAGCATCAAAGATATTAGTACCAAGAATGTCAGAAGGTAATAAATCGCTAGTGAATTGAATACGTTGATATGACAAGCCAAGAACTGCGGCAAGTGCATGAGATAAAGTGGTTTTTCCCATGCCTGGTAAATCTTCAATTAACAGGTGGCCTTCACTAAATAAACAAGTAAGGGCGAGTTTGATTTGTTGTTGCTTACCAAAAATGACCGTTGATAGGTCATCTATAATGAGTTGGATTGTCGAATTCATAAACTACTTAATTTGTTATGGTTTCCATCAATTCTAGACGTTTCATAACAGAGTCGACTTTTTTTGCGTTGAATGGTTTGGCGATAAAACCTTTAGCACCTAATTCCCAGGTGTTTTGCACATTCTCAAGACTATTATGGCCAGAGCACATAACAACATGAGTATGAGGATGGCGGTCATTTAAGTATTCAAGAATTTCCGTACCGTCAGTGTTAGGTAGTTCAATATCAAGAAAGATTACGTTAGGCGACTTTTCTTCAATAACTGTTTTAGCTGATTCAAAATCTCGACTTTCTAAAATATCGTCAAAACCAAGACCAGTTAAAATTTGATTTAGATAGTCGCGGATATCTTGCATATCATCGATTATCAGAATAGGTTCTAACGGCTTCAC
Organism: Pseudoalteromonas sp. PAST1; assembly: GCF_021532515.1. Classification (NCBI taxonomy): domain Bacteria; kingdom Pseudomonadati; phylum Pseudomonadota; class Gammaproteobacteria; order Alteromonadales; family Pseudoalteromonadaceae; genus Pseudoalteromonas; species Pseudoalteromonas sp. PAST1. The sequence continues at coordinate 36,469 of NZ_JAKGBH010000040.1, forward strand.
AAATTCCATATCGTTTACATCTTATCGTTACATCTCAAGTTGATAGTTTTAATATAAGTCATGAGATAACTAAGCTCAAGAAACATACACTAATAAAATGAATAATATGATAAAACACCACCTTAATGTCCGATACCGTCTAGTATTGGACTTAACACACAAAGAGAATAGGTATCGCCATGTATAGATACATTACTTCCTATAATTTATATTATGTTAAATAGCATATTTATCTTTATAAGCAGGTTCATTGGTCGTTAGATTTTAAGGGTTTTATAGCCCTTTTTTGATTGATTTGGGTTTTTACGGTTTTATAGCTTTTTATGAACTGCTCATTTTTACTTTGTAAATTTTCAAGCAAACTTACTTCATTCCAATAAGACTACAACGTTTTTCACTGCCGATAACCGTTATGGCTTTAAGTTCATCAACTATGATTTATTTCTACAACAAACTGTTCGTTATAACGAAAGCCACGTGGATGCCCTACAAGCTCAAATTGAACACTTGTATGATTTAGTTGAAGCCAGTGAAACGCTGAAAATCATTGGTAATGACTTAATCAAAATGAGTGATCAGCTTGCTCTAAAAGATATTGTTTTGAAGTATGGAGATAAGAAAACAGCATAAAATAAAGGTCACTACTTTAGTGACCTATCTCTTAAATCACACATTAAGTTTATACCATCTATGAAAAAACTATAGAAAGAAACATCGCGTTCTACTATTGTTGTTTTACCTTCCTTTGATAATGTAGATATAGTTCCTTCATCACCAAGGCCAACATAATAAGATATACGAAAACCATCAATAACCCAATAAAAAGTCAACCCATCGTCATCTTTAGTTACTTTGAAATCGAAGAATACCTTTCTGAGTTTGTACTGTGACGCATTTCCTGTTTTATCATATAGTTTAATCAGTTGTACTTGAATTAGATCATCTATATTCAACTTATCCTTAAAAGCCAATGTATTGTGGTAAATACATTTACGCAGAGGTTCCTCTATTAAATCTAAGTTTATATCCTTATAAGTTTCTGATATTGATACGCGCCATAAAATACTTAGAAAGTAAAGGTATAACTTTTTAAATTCATAAGTTATTTCTAGTGTATTATCAGGTTTCCTTGTTATCCTACTTCTATTCTTGAGAATTCTTGTGCCATATTTTTCATAATTGTTGTCTAAGAACTTCTCACAGTCTTTGGCGTTGTTTCCTAAAAGTTTGAACTATCTTGCCAGCCTGTGATCAGATCATCTATATCCTACTAGCCCGTGCAACAACAATGAGCAAAATCACAAACTGGTCTCACTATAATCAAGCCCTCGTTA
>NZ_JAKGBH010000041.1:0-37445 GCF_021532515.1 Pseudoalteromonas sp. PAST1
ACCTCAAGCATGACGCGCAAGCCAAAGGCGAAGCAGGATGAACAAGGTCGGTATGTGTCAAACAAAGCCAAACAAAAGGCTGGGCTAAACAAGTCTATTTTAAACGTTGGCTGGCACATCATAGAGACTTACACCAAATACAAGGCCTACCAAGCAGGAAAAGCCGTCTTCAAAATACCCGCCCCGCATACCAGTCAGGAGTGCGCTAAATGCGATCACACTCACCCCGACAACCGTAAATCACAAGAGCTATTTGTGTGCGGTAACTGTGGCAATACTGACAATGCAGATAACAACGCATCAAAGGTCATAAAGAAACGGGCAATTAACCTAATATTAGACACTGGAACGGTGTTGTCTGGCGATGGAGTTCTAATAACTCAAGCAGATAGTGGACGTGGAGGCAATCGTAAGACTAGCCGAGTCAAAAGCTCGACTAGCGGTGTCCAACGAAGCGTCAAAAAAGAAAGGTTAGTAGCTTAGGCTATTATCTTGGAAGCTCGATGCCTTTAGGCGCGAGTAGTTCACAATGGCATCGACAGAAAAAGCAGCTGAATTAATGTTAGAGACAGGTGAGTTTTATACAGCCCATTCTCTCGGGAAAGCACTTTCTATTTCAGCAAATAAAGCGAGTGCACTTCTATATAACATCCGTACAACCAATAAGTATAAGACGGTTGATACTGGTGTCCCGAATAGCAAAGTAAAAGTGGTTGCTATATATGGCAGAAAATCCAGCATGAGAAGTTTACAAAAACAAGCTTTGCTGTTTGCCAGACCACCTATGCTTGCAAATGAATGAACTATTTGGAGGGCCTTATGTTATCAGTAAATGATGCAGCCGAATATATGCTTGAAAATGGAGAATACTTCACAGTAAAAAACTTGCTAAGCACTTTGATGTAAGTACCCGTAGAGCTTCAAGTTGGTTAGCGATTATCAAGAATGATGTTAAGTATTGTACAGCAAATTGGGGGGAGTCGGTTAAGCTACTTGGCGTTGGGGATAGAAAAGTTTCTTTGTCGCAATTACAGAAAAAGGCATTAATTTTTGAAAGACCGAAAATTCCAATCGGCGACTAATTATTCTTAAAGAATAAGCTACATATTTATTGTTATGTTAAATTTAGGTTAACTTGCAATGTTACAGTAGGTTTTGTTAGTTTTACAGTAATAGCATGTCTTTTTATTCAGAATGTTAAATTGAACATAAAAATACAATGTTCAATTAGACTAGTCTTTATTGTGATTTATCGTGTTTTCTTTCTAAACTATTGGTTCTGAAACTCAAATCTTGAGTTAACTCTAAAAAAGGGAAGCTACCTAATGTGGTTTACAAATAAAAAATTGTTATCTGAAATTGCTTATCTAAAAGAGCAAACTGCTGAGTATGAAAATATTAAGCAGGAACTGAAAGAAGAGATGCTGTATTTTTTATTAAGTAAAAGTGGGTATATCCTAGAAGCTAACCATCGCTTTGCTGCGGCAATTGAAAGTGAAGTTGAGGATCTAAAAGGCGCAAGTATTGAAGACTTGATTTTAAAAAAGTCATTAAATAAACCTCATACACAAAAATTCTTGTCAGCACTTAAGAAAACTAACCATTGGCATGGTGCTTTACAGTTAAAAACGAAAACTGACAGAGAGCTGTGGCTTAGAAGTATCGTTCAACCTGTAAATGAGGATATCGCTGTTTTCTCATCTGAACTCACTCGTACTATATCTCATTCGAGAGATAAAGAAGATATGCTTGCAGCTCTTAGTCGTTCATCAGCTGTAATCGAGTTTACACTAGATGGAATAATTCTGAGTGCTAACGATAATTTTTTAAATGCAATGGGGTACTCTAAAAGCCAAATACTAGGTAAGCACCATAGTATCTTTTGCGATCTAGAAGAGGCAAATTCAAAGACTTACAAAGAGTTTTGGTCAAAGTTAAAGGGGGGGCGCTTTATCTCTGACCGCTTTAAAAGAATAGATAGTTATGGCAATGAAGTATGGCTTGAAGCTTCTTATAACCCTATTCATGATGAAAATGGAGATTTATATAAAGTTGCTAAGTTCGCGACTGTCATTACAGAACAAATGAGAAGAGAGCAAGCTATTTCAGAAACAGCTGGCATTGCTTACGATATCTCAAAACAAACTGACTCTGATGCAGAAAATGGTTTAGGTGTTGTAAAGCAAACTATCTCAACTATGAATGCGCTTTCTAAGAAACTTGAAACTGCGAGCGAAGGCATTAATAAACTTGATGTACAATCAGCAAAAGTCTCTCAATTGGTTGAAAGTATTAAAGGAATAGCAGATCAAACAAACTTATTAGCACTTAATGCTGCAATAGAGGCTGCAAGAGCGGGTGAGCAAGGACGTGGTTTTTCAGTTGTCGCAGACGAAGTAAGACAATTAGCATCAAGAACGAGTTTAGCTACAGAGCAAATAATTAGTGTGGTTGCAGAAAACAAAGTACTTACTCAGGACGCTGTAACCCAAATTGAAGCTAGTTTAGTAGAAGCCAAAGATGCTTTGGATTTATCTAATAGTGCAGGGAATGTAATCGATGACATTCAAAAAGGCGCAAAAGAAGTCGTTGAGGCTGTAGGTCAATTTAAAACAAACCTTTAATTTAGCTATCACAACTTGAGAGAGACTGAACAATGTGACTAAATCAAGTCAGTCTCTCAGTTATAAATTTTTCTATCGAGTATTGCAAAGCAAGCAACAATGCTTACATCCATCAACATTTGAATATTTGGTTTTTGCTTTCTCTACTGCATCTTTGCAACTATGAAAGAAACCTAAATCAGTGCGGTCTTTTATCAAGTTGAAGTACGGGCATGACTCTGTATGTACTTAATGTTCACCTGTGTTTTGGGCGTTATCGTTAATGTAATAATGTTTCAAAATACCTTCCTAAATTATCCATTTTGTTTTATTACATAGTTAATAGTATTACTTACACATTAATTAAAAACTAGCTAATAATTACAAAGAACCAGTTTAATATACAAAAAAATAATATTTTAAGACTAATAAAAAAGTGTGTCGCAAATTTACTGTTTTAGCGTTATTGTTAGTAGGTACAAAGTATTGAGGGGACCCTTAATGGACAATTGCAGTGTTCTTATCATAGATGATGAAGAGATTAATACCTTACAGTTAGAACATGCTTTAGACGGAGTCGGAAATATTTCAACTTCTAATAACAGCTCTGAAGCATTACAGCTGATTGAAAAAACTAAACCAGACATTTTAATCCTTGATTTAGAAATGCCTACAGTAAGTGGTTTTGACATTTTAGAAGTGATACAGCAAAAGCCAACTCTGGCACATATTAGAACTGTTGTTATTACGTCTCACAGCGATCCTGCGATTGAAGAAAAAGCCTTATCTTTAGGCGCGATAGACTTTATTTCTAAACCGCTAAACCTCAGACTCTGTCGAATTCGTATTGAAAATCATATAAAAATCAAAACGCAAGAAAAAGTATTACAGCTAACACAAGAAGAACTATTTGCTGAAAAAGAGCAGTTGAGAATTACGATAGATTCGATTGCGGATGCAGTTATTTCTACGGATAAAAACGCAAATATTGTGTACATGAACCCTGTAGCACAAAGACTAACAGGGTGGTCACAAACTGCGGCGAAAGGTCGCCATATTGAAGAAGTCATGAAGTTATGCGATGCGACAACTAAAAAACCGTCGATTAACCCTCTATCTGTTGCATTAAAAGAAAATAGACCTGTCGCTATGGCTTTAAATACGCAATTGATCAGTAAGCAAGGCATAGAGCATCGAGTCGAAGACAGTGCCGCTCCAATTCTTGATAAAAACCATAATCAATGTGGTGCTGTTATGGTGTTTCAAGATGTAAGCGAAGCTTTAGCTATGTCGATGCAGATGACATATCTATCTCATCATGACCAATTAACATCACTACCAAATAGAGTATTACTTCACGATAGGCTCACGCAAGGTATCGCCCGAGCAGATTTCAATGATACTAAGTTAAGTTTAATGTTACTTGACCTAGATAAATTTAAATTTATTAATGATGCATTAGGGCACCATGTCGGTGATGAGATAATTGCCCATATTGGTCACAGCTTGGACCGATTCGCATGTAATGATATTACAGTTGCACGTGTCGGTGGAGATGAGTTCGCACTCGTCGTTCCTCATACTTTTAACTCATTAAGTCTAGAGCCATTAGTCAGTCAGGTTCTTAGTGTTATTAGCAAGCCATTTAGGTCTGGTGGTGAACAACATATTCTCTCTGCAAGCTTGGGGATAAGTGTGTATCCCGATGATGCTACAAGTGTTGAAGAAATGCTTCGTCATGCAGACTCAGCAATGTATAAAGCAAAAAAAGAATCTGCTAATAGTTATTTCTACTTTAGTGATGATTTACAAGTTGAAATGAATAGGCGTCTTGAGGTTGGAAATAAGTTAAGAAAAGCGCTCGATGCGAATGACCTCGATGTTCACTATCAGCCTAAATATGATTTAAACACTGACACACTGATTGGTGTAGAAAGCTTGGTTCGTTTAAAAGATGGGCAAGGTGGCTTTATTTCTCCTGTTCACTTTATTGAGTATGCAGAAGAAACGGGGCTTATTTTTCGCTTAGGAGAACAAGTTCTTGAAAAGAGCTGTATTGCAGCGAAAACTTGGCTTGATAAAGGTCTGCCTATTAAAGTAGCAGTAAATATATCTGCTAAACAATTCACAGATACTAAACTTGTAGACACTGTCGCCGAAATTCTTGAAAGAACCCAATTACCAAGTCGTTATTTAGAGTTAGAAGTGACAGAGTCGGCCTTGATTGAAAATTTTGATTATACTGTAAGTCAATTAAAGCTTATCTCTGGTATGGGGGTCAGTATTGCTCTTGACGACTTTGGAACTGGGTATTCCAGCCTTTCATATTTAAGGATGTTCCCATTGGATGTGCTAAAAATAGATCGGTCTTTTGTGCGTGATATGCTTGTTGATGCTCAAGCATTTAATATTGTTACTGCTATAATTGAACTGGCTCACTCTTTAAAACTCCAAATTGTGGCTGAAGGGATAGAAACTTCTGAGCAAAAAGACAGACTGCAAGAACTTGGCTGTCAAATAGGCCAAGGTTATTTACTTAGTAAGCCATTGAACTTCGACAACGCTGATAAACTAATTCAAACCAGTAAAGCTGAAGGAATATTATGCTCTTAAGTCTAAAGCCATTATCACAGTGTAAAGTATTCATTGTTGATGATGATGAGATGGCCAGGTTAAGTCTAGGTGTTATTTTAGAAGATCATTTTTTCGTGGATGCATACTCTTCTGGTCAGGCTGTTTTAGAAGCATGTGAGGATTTACTTCCAGATTTGATTTTACTAGATATTAATTTACCGGATATAAGTGGTCTGGATATATGTAGGCGACTTAAGGCTAAAGCTACATTCGAAAATATCCCAATAATTTTCATCACTTCGAATTACGATACAGGGTGTCAAAATGCATGCTGGGAAGCCGGAGCTAGCGATTTTATTGGTAAACCCATCACAGCATCCACGTTGATACATCGTACAAAAAATCACTTAGAGAATAAGCTTCGATTAGAAAAACTATTACAGCTTACTTATAAAGATTCGTTGACAGGCTTATTTAACCGTCACTATTTGGATTTAGAAGTTGCAAACGTTTTTAAACAGACTTCAAGAGAGAGGAAACCGTTCAGCTTGCTAATGCTGGATATCGACTACTTTAAATTATACAACGATCAATACGGGCATCCGCAAGGAGATGCTTGCCTAAAAATAATTGCTGATGTTATTGAGCGATCTATTCAAAGACCTCAAGATATAGCAATACGATATGGTGGCGAGGAGTTTCTTGTCATACTGCCATTCACTGACTTCGACGGCGTTAAATTCATATGTGATCGTATTTCAGCAGAGCTTGAGGCAATTAATATCCCACATGTTAAGTCTTTATGGGGCCGCGCTACAGTTAGTATCGGTGGGGTTATCTATGAGCACCAAAATAAGGTGAGCTTAGGCGAGTTGATTAATTGCGCAGATAAAGCGCTTTATGCGGCTAAAAGTGATGGGCGAAACTGTTTTAGGCTTAGTTTTTGTGATTGATTTAGACTTTTCTTACTGCTTTTTGTAGAAACCTCAGAAACATAGCCTATACTTTGGAGATTGTTAACTTACCAAGAAATACAATGGAACATTCCCAAAAGCGTCGAGACTTTCTAAAAACACTCGGTGTTGGTGCTGCGGCATCAACACTTGCGTTTAAAGCCCCTTATGTTTTTGCAAAGAACAAAGTAACCCTTCGTGTAATGGGAACACATGTTACGTTGCAAGAAGAGCTTAGACAGAGAGCAATACGCGAGCTAGGTATAAACATCGAGTTTACGCCTATGGGGAGTGCCGCCGTTTTACAAAAAGCAGCAGCAGACCCTAGTTCTTTTGATTTGTTTGAGCAATGGTCTGACTCTATTAATATTTTGTGGCAAGCAGATGCAATTCAGCCAATCGAGGTTGATAGACTCGTTTATTGGGATGAAATAAACCCACTTACCAAGACTGGCAAAATTGTACCAGATGCAAAGTTAGGCGCAGGCGATTCACCAAATAAGCTTCTTTACGCACAGCCGGATGGTTCGTTAGGAGAAACACCATCCAAATTAATTAGCTTCATGCCTTATGTACATAATGTCGATTCATTTGGCTATAACACGAATGTTATTGAAAAAGGTATTCCCTACGAAACAGAATCTTGGGCATGGTTATTAGATGAAAAGAATAGAGGGAAAGTAGCATTAGTGAATGCACCAACAATAGGCATTTTTGACGCTGCTCTCGCTGCTCAAGCTAAAGGATTAATGAAATTTAATGATTTCGGCAATATGACTATTGCCGAGATTGACCAATTATTTGCCATTTTATTTGAAAAGAAACGGCAAGGTCATTTTTCAGGTTTTTGGACGTCAGTACCGCAATCTGTTGATTTTATGAAAATGAACCGAGTGACCATTCAAAGTATGTTCTCACCAGGTGTCAGTGCGCTAAACGGGCAAGGCATTCCAGTAACTTATGCATCGCCAAAAGAAGGTTACAGAGCATGGCATGGAGTTATGTGTTTATCAAAAAATACCCATGGGCATGTTAAAGATGCTGCGTATGAGTATATGAACTGGTGGTTATCTGGCTACCCAGGTGCATTTATAGCAAGGCAAGGATATTACATTTCTAACCCTAGTCGTAGCCAACCGCTTATGTCTAAACCTGAGTGGAACTATTGGTATGAAGGACAAGAAGCATCAACTGACTTGAAGGGAACAGATGGAAAAGTATCTATTAAAGCAGGCGAAATAAGGGATGGTGGCAGTTATATTAAACGGTTTTCGAATATTGCGGTTTGGAATACTGTGATGCCAAATTATGACTACAGTTTAGATAAGTGGTATGAACTACTTAACGCATAAGGAAGTAAATTGTTAAGTTTTTTTTCAAAATCTCTTGCAGTCAAAATGTCGCTAGCAATGGTGCTTGTCTTAGTTGCTATGAGCACGAGTTATTTGATTATGAATCAAAGGCTTAAAACGATTGAGGACTCTTTCGATAACATTGGTAAGATTAGCAACTATGCTGTGGATATTTTAAAAATTAATAAAGATATTGTTGAGATGCAAAGGGATATTTCAGTTTATGGTGCATCAGGTAGTGCCCCCGTTTTTAAAAAAATCATGGTAAATTATGACAGTATTGAAAAGCGATTAGCTGAAATTAATGTAGGAAAAGGTGCAGAAAGTATTCAAATTCATCTTAATGGTATGGCGGAGCTTGTAAGTCGTTATGGCGCTAATTTAAAAGTACTGACACTTCGTTTTACACAACGGAATGAATTAATTGAAAAAGAATTACCCCAAGTTTATTTGAATGCAGTTTCACTTCTTGAAAATTTAAAAGCTAAGGCTACTGATACAAATGAGAAGTTGTTTGTTACAGAGTATCTTAACCTATGGCACATGCTGCATCGTGATGCTTATCAATTCTTAACAAAAAAAGATTATGCCAAAAGAGCTGAAGTTGAAAAAATACTGAACACGCTATCTAAAAATGTTGCAGATAAACCTAAATTTAAAAATATGATCGCTTTGTCTAATAGCTATCGAAAAACTTTTTCAAAAAGTGTTCAGGCTAATCGAAACTATTTAAGCTTAGTAAATGTAGTAATGGCTGGAGATGCAATTGAATTTAGTACGCTTGCAAATAGTTTAAGGGAAGATTCGTTAACTCAACTAAAACAAATAAAACTGGATGCTCAAAAAACGGTTTCAATGACAGAAAGCATTTTAAATGTACTTGCTTTAATGGTTGTTATATACATTGTCGCTCTATCTTTATTTTTTCACCTGCAAATTACACGAGGGATAAAACGCTTAACAAATAGCTTCACACATTTCTTAGATGGGGATTTGGAAGCACCGATCTATGATTTAAAACGAAAGGATGAAATTGGTATTTTAGCCAAGGCAGCTAATAAGTTTAGAGAACTAAGTAAAGATCTATCTGAAGCGAAGCAAAGCGCTGAGCATACAACAAAAGTTAAGTCAGAGTTTCTAGCAAACATGAGCCATGAAATTAGAACACCTATGAATGGTATTTTAGGCATGGCTCGCCAGATGAGCCGCACGACACTCACACAAGAACAAAGCAAAATGCTACACCTCATACAGTCTTCAGGTGCTAGCTTATTAGTGATTATTAACGACATTCTTGATTTGAGTAAAATTGAGGCTTCAAAAATTGAACTTGAGTCTGAACCAGTAGATTTAAGCTATCTTTTAGAGGAGCTAAAACACCTATTTCAGGAGCAAGCAGCTAGTAAGAATATTCAGCTTTATATCTCTACAACTCCGGAAGTTGAAAAACTGACTTTTTTGGCCGATGAAACGCGCTTAAAGCAGGTATTGATAAATTTACTGGGTAACGCTGTTAAGTTCACAGAGAGAGGAAGCGTTTCGTTAACTGTAAACATACAAGAGATTGGGTTTGATGAAGTAAAGCTTACGTTTAATGTATCAGACACAGGGATCGGGATTGCAAGTGAACACTTGAATACACTATTTGAAGCATTTTCTCAGGCAGATACGTCTATTACAAGACGTTTTGGTGGTACAGGGTTGGGCCTCACTATATCAAATAAATTATTAGATTTGATGGAAGCACCTCTACAAGTCGAAAGTGCACTAGGAGAAGGATCTCATTTTTATTTTTCTCTGTTAGCAAAGCGCACACTATCTTCAATGGACTTAGATCATAAAGATGCTTCATTAACTACACCTAAAGAAGATATAGATTTATCGAATATTAATGCGCTTGTTGTCGAAGATAATGACATTAATCAGATAGTGATTGAAGCGATGCTCAATGAATTTAATATTACCTCTATAAATATGGCAAACAATGGTCAGGAAGCTGTTGAACAATGTGAACTAGGTGTATTTGATATTATCTTTATGGATATGCAAATGCCAGTATTAGATGGTCCGCAAGCCACTGTAAAAATTAGAGAGTTTTCTGCTTTCAAACATACACCAATTATTGCTTTAACTGCTAATGTATTAAGTGCAGATAAGCAGCGCTGTTTTGATGCCGGAATGGATGATTATATCGCAAAGCCACTCGAGTATGACGCTTTGAGGTCTATCTTGCTAAAGTGGTGTAGAACAAATATTAAGCGGACATAGTATGGATATTTATAATAAAGGTGGTGCAAGTTTAGTTGGTTCGAAGGTATTTTTAACAATAGTTTCCTTTGTGTTTTTTATTTTTGCCTTATTTGCAGTTTATTTTTTTGAAGGACACGTTAAAAGTGATGTTTTAGGGTCAATTGATCAAGAGTTTACTGAGACACAAGAGCGCTTAAAAGAAATAGTAACTAGTTCAATTGCTGAGTCAAAATCAGATCTCCGCTTTTTATACTCAACCCCCCCTATATCGGGATTACCAAGAGCTGAATTTAATGATGGAATTGATCCATACGATGGTACTACATACAACCAATGGAAAGAGCGTCTAGAAACCATATTTATTGGCTTTATGGAAAATAACCTTGCAGTTGAGCAACTTCGTATTGTCGCTGTTACAGCCGAGGGTAAAGAGTTAATACGCGTGCAAAGGGTAGGTGCATCTGTAGAGGCTGTACCTGATTACTCATTGCAAGCTAAAAGCGGTGAGCCATACTTTTTACCAAGCTCTCAGCTTGAAACGAATCAAATTTACATGTCGCCACTTACATTAAATAAAGAATTTGGTGAAGTGGTTTTTCCCTACCAGCCAATGTTACGTTTTTCTATTCCCATTTTTAGTGATAAAGGAAAGCGGTATGCATTTTTAATTATGAATGTAAATGCGAATGCACTCATTAATAATCTTAAACATACAGTTTTCGATTACTCGGAGTTAATCATTAGTAGCTCTGAAGGTGACTTTGTCTACCATCCTATTGAAGAATATCAATTTTCACGAGACTTAAATCCTGACATAACGTGGGATAAACTTTACAAGCAGAAAATACAATATCAGGGATTGTATACGGTAGAACCAAAACTTAACCCTGAATTACAGTTTTATGTTCATTCGGAAAAGGTACAAACAAGACCAGGTAATAAGTATGGGTATATAAACTTTAGTCTTCTAGTTCCTGATAAACATATAGAAGCATTGATTAATAAGAAGCGTATCATTACATACAGTTTTTTAGTTGCAGTCATAGCTTTAACCTCTGTGTTATTAATCATGTTTTATCGAAATGCGACAAGAAGTCAGTTATTAGCAGAAGCTCGCAGAGAAGCCTCTGCAATAGTTGATGGGTCTATCGATGCAATCGTTGGGTTAAATTTAGATGGTGAGTTAACAAGTGTAAATAATACGGCGGAGCGTTTGTTATCAATTTCTAAAGTGACAGCATTAGGGAAGCTAGCCAAAGATGTTGAGTTTCTCTCAAAATTACCAATCCACACCTACGTAACTGATATTAAAAGCTCTAAATCACAAATTAAAGATGAATTATCTGAACAGTTTGGCGAAACAACGCTTCATTACGCTATATCTGTTAGCCCTGTTTTTTCTGAACACAATACCTTAATAGGGCTTGCTTTAATTATTAGAGATATAACAAAAGAAAAAGATGCAGAGATAAAAGTAAAACGATTAAATACAGAGCTTGAAGCGAAAGTTAGAAAGCGTACTCAAGCGCTTGCTGAGGCCAAAGATGATGCTATCAAGCATAGCGATATAAAAAGTGCTTTCATATCGAATATAAGCCATGAGCTTCGTACTCCGCTTAATGGAGTCATTGGTACTTTAAATATTTTAAAACGAGAAGAGTTGTCTGATAAATCACGAAACCTTGTTGAAATGATGGATCTAAGTGCGTCAAATTTAAATCTATTAATTAATGACATACTTGATTTATCAAAGATCGAAGCAGGTAAACTGGATCTAAATCTTAAAACAATCAATTTACAACTGCTAATTGAAAGATTAGTTGAATCGAGTGCTATTCGAGCCTTTGATAAAGGATTAAATGTATATTTAGATACCAGTGACTTAAACTGTGAGAATGTTAAAACAGATCCGCTCAGACTCACCCAAATTTTAAATAACTTAATCAGTAATGCGATAAAATTTACTGACAAAGGCTATATCAAAGTCATTGTTAGTTCTGAGCGCATATCAGAAGGTACACATAATTTAAAAGTGAAGGTCCAAGATACGGGAATAGGGATCGCGCCTAGTACACAAGGACAATTATTTGATGCATTTCAGCAGGCAAGTACTGCAATATCAGAAAAGTTTGGGGGGACTGGACTTGGCTTGTCTATTTGTAAACAATTATGCCAATTAATGGATGGAGACATTTCTGTAAGTTCAACGTTAAACCAAGGCAGTGTTTTCACCTTCAATATTAAAGTTCGCTGCAATGCAGAAAGCATTCAGGTTCCTGAAAAATGTTACGAGAATAAAGCAATTTTGGTGGCGAGCAGTAATCAGAATATTTGGGAAGTTTTAGATAAGGCAATCAGTTTACAGGGAGGTATTGTCAGCACATGCTCTATGGCGGAACTTGGTGCACATAAAAGCAAAGCTTTTGACTACGTGTTCTTAGACTATGAAGATGATACTACTAATAACATAGGTTCAATCATTGAAGTTTTAAGCGAAAATAACAAAAGTGCTCAATTTATAACGTTTCATCAACCAGGAAATCCACTCCCTAAAGGTATTGCATCAAAAGTATCTCAAATCACTAAACCTATAACCCAAACAGAGCTGGTGCAAGTAGCTGGCTACGAAGTGCCAAAAAGTGAGCCATTATATCTACTTTCTGAAACCAGCGGCTTTGAACTTTCAGATGATGTCATTGAGCAATTAAAAGATTGTACGGTATTGATTGTCGATGATAACGAAATCAACATTGAAGTTGCTAAAGGCGCATTAGATGAGCTGCCTATAAATATTTTAACAGCAAGTAATGGACAAGATGCACTTGAACTTTTAAATCACTTCAACACAAATGAGAAGCAAATAAACTGCATACTGATGGATTGCCAAATGCCAATTTTAGATGGTTATCAAGTATGTGAAAAAATACGCACAGGAAAAGCAGGAGATTCGTTTATTGATATTCCTATCATTGCAATGACCGCAAGCGCTATGGCTGGTGAAAAGGAAAAATGCTTAGCTGTGGGGATGAGTGATTATGTGAGTAAGCCAATTGAGGCAGTTAAAGTATTAGAAAAGGTCGTCAAATGGTCGTTATCAAGCTACGAGGGACAATCTAAAGCAATGCCTCTTGCTGCTAATGAACTCGAAGAAGAAAAGCTCTGGGACCGCGAACAAGCCCTTGCACGATTATTAAATAAAGAAGTCTTACTAAACAAAATTTGTGAAGTGTTTGTTGTAAAAGCACCTATTAAAGTGCAGGAACTAATAGAGCAACACAAACAAGGGAATAGTGAAGAGGTCCGTCAAATAGCGCATGCGTTAAAAGGGATGTGTGGTGAAATTAGTGCTAACAAACTAAGAGAAATATTTTCTGATATTGAGGTGGTAGCTGAGAAAGGTAATTTAGATATAGGCACTCAACTAGACTCAATTGAACAATTGATACCTAAGTTAGTAGAAGATATGGCAAGGAGAGATGTGTGATAGAGTATCAACAGGTGAGTTTTATTAGCTCACCTGTATTGTGTGTTTATTAAATGTTTTCTTTGAGAATGACGGAGATTGCCTCATCTAGCTTCTCTTGAATATCCTTCGGAACTCGACCGAATTCATAAGAAAAGTTTCTTCCTTTCACTTTTTTGCGAGCAAACTGATCTTTATTTTCAAATTTGAATAATGTGGTCACAACTGGTTTATCTGTAGTTGGCTTGAAGGACTTAGATTCATCCGCTATTAGTTTGCTGAGTTTGTCTTTAAGGTCTTCTTTGATAAAGCCACCACTAACTTTTAGCTCATTAACTTTACTTTTTAGCTCTTCAGTGAAATCACTTAGTTGATCACCTAATAAAGCCTGTGTTGCCAATAGCGCTTTATAGTCACTGTGGTTGAGCAATGAAATATCTGGAAAAACAGAAATTAAATCACTATCGATTGTTGCGGCCTGTAGTGCTTTACTTACCTTTGATTGACTTAAGCCATGACGTTCCGCTAACTCAGCCTGGTTCAACTTCTTGCCATGTTCAGCTAAGTACGCCTCTTTGTCTCGCTCTAAGCGTAATCCAATTTCACGTAAGCTGTGCTCTTTAAATGACTGTAGTGATGTAGCGAGAGCCTTTGCATCGTTTAGACTGATTTCGTCATCAGTAACTAGCATTGAGAAAGTTTCTATAGCACCGCTTTTCTCAAGTACATAGGCGCGACGGCGTGAACCATCAAGAACGTCAATCTTATTATCCGGCAGACGTCGACCAATTGCTGGGTAGAACTGTTGATTATCTAATGTTGATAAGTCTTGAAGCGACTCTTCTGTTAATAGTGATTGTTCGCGCCCATTGATTTCAAAAGTGACGACTGTATTTGATTTAAGCTGCTCATATGACAACGTAACCGGTGTGAATGTGGCTTCTTGGCCTGACTTTAATGTCCAGACTTTACTTTGACCTACGCTGACTACTCCCAGATGCTTAGAGAGCACTTCATCAAGTGGTGTTTCACTCTTTTCAGCTTCAATTCTCAAGCGCTTGGCCAAACTCTCAAGTTGGTTCTTATTGCTATCTGCAATAGCTTCTTCTGAGCCTGCAGTGTTGCCGAGTGGAGAGACCGTACCTCTTTTTTTAGCCATTTTTATTGCTCCTTCTCTTGTTCGCGCCACACTTTTTGAATATCACGGTGTAGTTGGCTGGTAACTTCATATCCATTTTGTTGTGCATTCTGGAAAGTCATCTTGGTTTTAGGGTATTCACTTTTAGACATATCAAATACGGTTGATAGTAATGATGAAGCTTGTCTCACAGCTTCACTATTGTTGAACTCTGTTGAGTAAAGGTAAGTTGAAAAACTATCATAAAGGTTGTTCTGTAAATCAGTAGTGGTTGAACTCTCTTTGTGATTTGTAAGCAGTATTTTCATAAAGTCATAACCCGGGTGTTTCGCATTTTTTAGTAGCGTCCATACTTGCGGGATATAACTAAAATATGAGCACGTAGCATCAATATCATTTTCAGTAACAGATAATGGGAAAATAACACTCGTACCAGCGTAGTAAGCGTTGTATGTCGCGTAGCCTAATGATGGAGGCGTATCTATGATAATGATATCGAATTCATCTTTAACTTGTTCAATGATGTCGTGCAGTATCGAGTAAGGAGAGCTTAGTTGCTGGTTGAATACTGCTTCATGAAACCAGCCCTCAATTGCTCGATCTGATTGTGAAGCTGGTAAAATACGCAAGTTAGGAATAGTGGTCGGCAAGAACGCTTCACTGATAGCTTCTTTTAGCGTTTCGTTTTCATCAAGCTCATAGTTCCCCATGATTAAGTCACCAACAGATAAGCAGCCTTCTTGTGCTGATTCAGGGGCATAATACATTGATAAAGTGCCTTGGCCATCCATATCAATTAAGCCTACACGATAGTTTTGATGAAACTCAGTTGCCAAACCAGATGCAGCTGTAGCTGCAGTAACAGTCTTACCAACACCACCTTTTTGGTTTTGAACAACTATAACTTGTAGGTCTTGGCTTTCACTGCGAACAAATGGTAATTGTTTTTTTAGTTCATCAGGAAGTGAATCTCGTACTTTGTAGACCTCTTCGATATCCAATAACCACTGACTCTCTTCATGTCTTCTTGGGTTAATTTTTAGAGCTTTGCAGTACTTATCTAACGTTCTTGCATCAATATCTAAGTACGCCACTGCTTCAGCTTTAGTAAACACTCTAAGCTCTTTGCGGTGGTTATTTAGAAGGCGTCTATTACGGCGTTGAATGTACAGTTCTGAACCTTCTTTTAGCTCGTCAAACGAGATATCGGTAGCTTCTACTTTAGAGATAGTCATTGTGAACCTTACTGAATGTGTTTTTTTATAGTGTATGCTTTAATTTTTAGATGGTAAAGCGAAAATTAATGCATGAGCTAATTTTTAATGCTCAAAAAATATTATCTCAAATTCTTCTTAAAAAAGCCTGTTTTTCTTATAAATTTTGATTTTTTCACGCTGTTAAGCGCGATTTACTGGATAGCATAGGATGGTCGTCAGTTATTAATTATCTGGTGTTTTCTATGAATAATCAGCAATACTCAATGGCCGAGCGATGGCTTAATTTATTTGAGCTGTGTTTGGGTTTGATGTTTTTTAGTGCAGGAGCTTTCTATGCTTATCTGTTTTGTATGACAGGTAAAACTGATTTCATATTGCTATTTGTGACGTTCATAGGCTTTGTGGCTGGTATAGCAATGATAGGGAGAGCCATCGTTTGCATGTCTGCTTGGCACTCACATCACAATCAAAGGAGTTGTAATCGAATGTTTACTTTAAAACGAATTGGGCATGATGACGTTAAATTAAGTGATGTTAAGACGCTTGAAGATATAGTTAGAAAACTAGTTTCGTCATATGCTTCTATCCGTATTACTAAGAAGAGTGGGTTGAATAATGTTATCTTCGTTACCGTTGAAAATGGGGTTGTAAAGGATACATATACAGGAGAATTGATAGACTTTGAAGCATTGGGCAGTTAACACCATGAAAGTGTTTATATACTGGCTAATTCAAAACCCTAACATCTTAGCTATGATTTTATTAGCTTTCCTCTTACTCACCGCGATTATATTCATAATTTTATGCTTTAACTTTAGCCTGGCTTTAGGGCTGCTTTATTTAGTGTGTGAATACGCGGCTATACGCTTCCTACTAATGCCTTTCATTAGTGAAGTGCTGCGCCCATAGCTAGCGCACTAATAGAATAGCTTGGTACGCTCCATGAGCATGCTAATAGCATTAGACTCCCTGCTTTTAACTTTAGGTGATAGTAAATCTTTGAATTGCGCTGTTTCAAATACATGGAGATGGTTATCACCTTGTATTGATTTACAGTTAGGGCAAGTGTTTGCCCAGTACTTACCGCCGTATTGCTTAGAAAATCTCAGCTCAATTGTATAAGGGCGCGGAAATGGTGGTTCATCTTCGCAAAATGGCGTCCCTAACCACCAAAACACGGGGATTACTTCTGAACATCTATAGCAAGTTTCAATGTCGGCTATGAACGGCTTATCTGGGGATTTGCGAGCAGTTGTGTACAGCTCTCTAGGAATTGAGAACTTATCTGCAACAGCAATTATTTTAGAGCCTTTCTTGCTGGTATTGCTGCATGATTGGCAAAGCCTTGGTGATAGCTTTGAGTTTAGAGGTCGCCAATTGTATGGATCTTTAAGAACGTCAGAGGCATTAAGTTTGATCCAGCTTCTTAATGCCGAACCATTTGAAATGCTATATGGTCTCCAGTCTTGCTCTTGTTCAGATACAATTTCGATGCCCAAATAGATTGACTGTCCTTTATGGCTAAATTGCCCAATCACATCACATACTGAGTCATGGTAGTAATAATCAGTTTGAACCCCTTCAAATGTACAATATTTTATATCTCTTTGTATTTCTTTGAGGCATTGATAGCAATTTTGATGGATCTGTATTGTTGTCTCAGCCTTTTTGTTTTCTAAGATGACATCTTTAATTAGTTTTTTGGCTTTCTTATAACTATCACTTAGGCTGATGCAGTTGTTAGTTTTTGGGTGGATGAGCATCTTATTTTGCATAGAAGACAAATCACACATAAGCGCTTCACCACAATATGGACAAGTATAGGTTCCGCCCACTTGAATCGATTGAGCTGCAATTAAATGGCCTGAGTAATTGATACCAAATGGGACCGGTATTTCGTGCATATTTGTATCTTTATTTAAGGAATTATTTAAGATAGTCTGCTATACATGATTTAATAACATTAAAAAACACTATAGGTGCATCATGGAAATGCCCGATTTATCGCATAATTTTAAGCTATTCATGTTGGCTTTTAACATTACCATTCTTTCAATTGGGTTGGGTTATTTTATTTACTCTGGGGTTTATACCTTGGTAGGGTTCTTCTAAATAATCTTTATGCTTTCGCAATAGGTAAATCTGAAAGTTTTGTTGTATAACTCAAAGGTGCTAAATCATCTTTAGGCCGCCAAGACTGAGAGAACCCTTCACTTGCGAGCTTTATTGCACTACGTCCAAATTTTCTATTTATCTCATCAATGACCAACGTTTTTGAGCTAATATTCAGTGGTAAAGTCTCAGATAACAGTTCAAGTTGTTGCATATCATCGTGTAATGAAAGTTCTTCAAAAATAACGCCAGCTTTTTTGTATTTAAACCCCTTCTTATAAATAGCTTTTAATGCAAAGCTTGCATAAGACACCAGTGTTGATGTATCCGCGGTGGGGTAGGGTAGTTTAATTGATTGTGACTTATGATACTGCGGCTCTGCCTGTCTAAATGAATCTGTGTGGATGAATATTGTTATTGCCGATGTGTAAGATTTAAATCGACGAAGTTTAAACGCAGCCTTTGTTGCATGTGCTGTAACAGCTTCAGAAAGCTCCGTAAGCTCTATCACCGGTTTTCCCATACTCTGAGATACGCAAATTCTATCGCGAGAGTCGTTTACATCTTTCAATTCAACCGCAGATTTTCCTCGTAACTCTTCCACAGTACGGGCAAGAACAACTGTGAACGTCTTTTTGATCCAACTAATGTCGGCATTTTTAAGGTCATACCCCGTATAGATTCCAAATTTATTTAGCTTTTTAGTAGTTCTACTTCCAACCCCCCAAATATCCTCTACAGGAGTATGTTTGAGAGCCCAATCAATTTTGTATTGTGAATCTAATACAACCACACCATTGGTGTGTTCTTTCCACTCTTTCTTTTTGGCGCAGTGACTTCCAAGTTTCGCTAGTGTCATTGTCTGAGATATACCCAAGCCACAACTAATACCTAAGTTCCTCTTAAGTGTCCTCTGTATGGTGTGTGCGTAGTCTTTTATATCTTTTGTAAAGTTTATATCGATGCGCCCAAAGCATTCATCAACAGAGTATCGTATTGTATCGAATAGGAAGTACTCTAACTCGGTATGAAAACGGTTACTCAAATCACCAAACAGCGTGAAATTACTCCCCCACAAGTGACCACCATGCGCAGCCACCAGTTGTTTAACTTTAAATGCTGGCTCTCCCATTTTGATACCTAAATCTTTGATAGCTTGATTTCGAGCTACAACATTGCCCTGGTTAGAACTAAGAACGCCAAGAGGGGTTTTATCAAAGTCGTATTGGGGGTTAAAGAGTTGGCAAAACGAAACGTAAGCAGCATTGATGTCGCAAAGAACCCACATAATTAGAATATCTTGATTAAACCAGTGACAACGCCCCAGACTACATGAGTATCCCAGTCATTGTTTTCATCGATATCAATTTCAATTGGCTCGAAGTCGGGGTTTTTACTAATAAAAACGGCTTTGTTGTTTTTTAATTGTAGTTCTTTCACAACAAATTCGTTGTCTAATGTAGCTAATACGATTCGTCCAGTTTTAATTGTTACTGACCTATCTACAACTATTATCGAGCCGTCAGTAATGTCTGGGGACATGCTGTTGCCTGACACCCTGAATAGGAATGTACTACTAGGGCGCTTAATTAGGAGCTCATCTAAACTGATTGAGTCGGATAGGTGATCTTCGCATGGATTGGGGAAACCTGCAGCAACTGAAAAGTCTGCAATAGGTAATTCTGTGGTTGAAGGGGTAAGTTTGCTAAGCATAATCACAAAATACTGTACAAATAAACAGTAATTTTAGATGTGAATATTCCACATTACAACCAAGAAGTTTCTTTTAGGCTCGCGGTCTATGTGATTTCATCAATTATTAGTTAAATTTAAACCTTTTTCCCAGAATCAGGCGCGATTTAATGCATATGATAGCTTTGGCAAAAATATATGAGCTGGAGTAACTATGGATTTATGTTCAATTTCTGCGGAAGACGGTGATAAAGCTGTTTTCTTCAATGGGGTTTTGATTGCATACTATAATGCAGCAACTGATGAGCCAAACGTGTTATCTTTTGTTGAAAGTGTTGCTGATAATTTGAGTAGCGCTTCTGGTGCCAATATTAAAAAGGCGAAAATAGACAAAGCTCCTGACTTTGTTCATTGGGAGCAGAGCAAACAAGTAGAGAATATACTTTGGCCCAATGAAACAGCTAAACCTCCTATTTCTGATTTTTTCTCTCCAATTGAGCTGAATTCTCAACCATAAACATTCATAATAGTTTATCGCTTGACCGCTAAATTTTGCCTTCGCAGGTGCGGTCAAGCGCTCCTCTTAAAAAATCATGTAGTAAATTTTTATTACTGTATTTGAGAGAGATTTCACGTCTACTCGCTAACGACTAGGAAGCAAGATCAGACTAATCATATTTTGCACTTTTAACGATTCGCCTGTAGTTGAACCCAACTATAAAAGTGCTTTTACTCCAGTGTTAATTCCGAAACCGCCTAACGTTAAAAATATAAACAAACAACTTCCCAAAAGTAGGGGTCTTATTCCAGCTTGACGAATTGCCCCAATGTGAGTTCGTAGTCCCAATGCCACCATGGCGATAGTGAGTAATATATTATCAAACCACACAATATTGTTTGTTGTACTCTGAGATAGGTTAATTAGTGAATTACATCCACTTACTAAAATGAAGTAAACCGCAAACCAAGGAATTGATAGGTCTGAAGATTTTTCTAAGTTATAGTTTTTCTTTGTATCCTTTCGTTTTTGCCAATATGATAAACCAAACAAAAATGGGGCAAGCATCATTACCCTTAACATTTTTTCAATTACTGCCGTGTCGGCTGCATTTGCACTAATAGCGGTACCCGCAGCAACTACCTGAGCTACTTCATGAATGGTTGAACCAACAAAAATACCGTATTCGTATTCACTCAACCCTATATATTCAAACATTAAGGGGTAAGTAAACATACTTAGGGTTCCAAATACAACGACTGTTGCGACCGCAATAGATACTTTATGTGCTTGTGCTTTAATAACTGGTTCTGTTGCCATTATTGCTGCAGCACCACAAATAGAGCTCCCAGCACCAATAAGAATAGTTGTTTGCTCATCAAGTTTAAATAAACGTTTACCTAACTGAATTGCTAGGATAAATGTACCTAGTAATATGGCTAAATCAATAACTAGCCCTAACCAACCAATTTCTGTTATTTGTGAGAATGTAATTCTAAAGCCAAATAAAATGATGCCAGCTTTAAGTAAGAAGCTTTTTGCGTAGTCTACTCCAATATCAGTATGAGTTGCGATACGGGAAAACAAACTGTTTCCTACTATGATGCCGAGGATAATTCCAATAGTGAGTGAACTAACTTGTGCATTTTGCAAAACGGAAAGTTTACTTAGGGCTATTGATATACTTGCTAATGTAATTACCAACATTAGGCCCAACCACCATCGACTATCTGTGAGTTTTTTTGTTTGGGATTTAAATAGACACCGCGTATAGAACAACATAAACGTCCTTCAATAAATTGCTTTATTTACTTGACTGCATTTTAGAAAGACCCAAAATATAACTCCAATACATTAATTTTATGATTTAATAACTTAAGGTTATCTTATGAACTTGAACGCATTGAGAGTCTTTTATACTGTAGCGAAATTGCAAAGCTTCTCGGGTGCGGCAGAAACTCTTTTCATTAGTCAGCCAGCGGTATCTAAAGCGTTAAAAGAGCTAGAGCATCAATTAAGTCTTAAACTTATCGAACGTGCCACAAAAGGGAGAAAACTCGCATTAACTGAGGGCGGAGTTGCTTTATATGAACATGCTCGTAATATTTTTGCTATTGAAAAGACGGCAATAGACGATATAAAGTCACGTACCGGACTAAAGCGTGGCACAATTGTCATTGGTACTAGCACTACAATTGCAAGTTATTGGTTACCACCTTACTTAGCCAGGTTCTGTAGTGCTTACCCAAATATAAAAGTTGAAGTGAAGGTCGAAAATACGGAAAAGATTGAACATGCGTTGCTTGAGTGCTCAATTGACTTGGCTCTTGTTGAAGGGACACCAACAGAAAAAAAGATAGTACCTACACACTGGCAAGATGATTTGATGAGTGTCGTTACCCCACCTCATTTTAAGCCTAGCCCTAATATAAATGAATGGCTTAACCAACAGTTTTGGTTACTCCGTGAGCCAGGCTCTGGAACACGTGAAATGTCAGTTAAAATGTTAGAAAAACAAGGTATAAAAGTTAGCAATAGTATGCAACTAGGGAGTAATGAAGCTATAGCTCGCTCAGTCGCACAAGGAATGGGAATAGCCATATTGCCAAATGTGGTCACAGAAGATTTAGTGCAACTAAAAAAGTTAAAGCGCTTGAGTCAAGTTAAAGGTGAAATGCTATCTAGGCCTCTATATCAGTTACAATGCCGAGGTAGATCTTCTTCACATTCTGCCGAGGCATTAAAAAGAATTTTATTTTCAGAAGTTTAGCTTCAAGTGCATCCGCAAGTTTAGTTTCTTCACTACTTTTAGTTCACTCAAACCATTTTCGTAGGTTAGGTATCTTCTAGAAAAATGATATCTTTTCCCTGACTTTTAGCTACATTACTAGTTTGTGCCGTTTTAACAAGGTGCGGTATCGCATTGTGCCTGCAAAATTAATATTGAGAGTTAAAGCTTCGTTTATTTGAATATTTAAAGTCAGATCAAGTGCGTCGTTTTCAAATATTGAGTAAGTCAGCTTGCTCATTCCTATAGCGAGATTATTACTATCTTGATACAAATAGCTCCAATTTCATTCAAGAATGACAATATCTTTTATCAACGAAGTTACTTTCTAAAACCGAATACCAAATAGTATGGTTTAGGGTTGCAATTTTTTCGTTATAGTCAGAGGTAATATTCTAATTAAGACCTGTGCTTCTCATAATTCGTTTTAACGAGGTTTTGAGACCTTCAACTAGCTAAATAAGATCAAGCCCTTATTATATAAGGGCTGGCAAGTTCACAAAATACCATTATGAGAACCTAAAAAAATAAACGGTGCTATTACGCTATAAAAGAGTGCTCAATATGAGCACTCGTATTTAACTAATCAAACAAACTAGCAATGCCAGCAACTACTCCACCAGCTACCGCCAGAGGGATTGTAACAGGCGCAGACGCAACACCTGCACCAATTACTATTGCGCCAGATGTAAGTGCTCCAACGGCTGCACCGGAGCCTATAGCCACTGCTGTTCTGCTTACGCTAGAGTCACTACTGCCAGTTATCTGTTTTGATAACTCATTACCAACTAAGCCGCACGAAACGGCTTTATTTAAAGACATAATGTTTTCCTTTTAGTTAAGTAACACGAGCACCAGAATGGTGCTGTTAGGGTTTATAGCTCTAGTTCTTCAAAGTCTTTGTCTATTTCCTCCTGTGTTATGCCTATGTAACGAAGTGTGGTTGCTTCGGAGCTATGGCGGAGCATTTTCATTACTCGGGCGATGTCATGGGTTTTCTGATACAAGTGATAACCGCGTGTTTTACGCATTGAGTGAGTCCCCAAATGAATATTTAGTTCTTCACCTACTAACGCAAATGCTTTTGTGACAGCTCTGCGTGATAGCGGTCTAGGCTTTGAATTAATCGCTTGTTGATTGCGGTATGATTGAAATAAGTAGATGTGGTGTGGATGAGTTAGTTTAATTTCGTTGATCAAGGTAAGCGCCTTATCATTTAGCTTTATTTCAGCTAATTTCGAGGTCTTTGACTCATAAATAATCAACCTATTGTTACTTATGTCAGTAAACTTCACTGCAAGTAAGTCAGATATTCTAAGCGCGAGATTTAAGCCAATATTCCATATCTGGCTCATTTGTCTTGAGCAACGCTTTTCTAGTAAATAGCTAACGAGCCTTACTGTATCAAGATCTTTAACTGCTTGTACTTCAGCCATAAAAACCTCCCTTTACTCAGTAGTAACAGTTACCTGATAACAACCTGTGTTGTAGTACTCAACAAAGTTTGAAATGAATAGGTCTAATAGCTCTTTACCTTCCTTAGCGTTCAACCAACCAGCTAAAAAGTGATAAACCTGCTTAATGCTGAAGCACACATCAATTTCTTTTATCAGTTCAGGGGTATGACGGCCCTGATACGAGAAGTCAGTAATATAAATAAGCTGCCAGCTGGTGGCCTTCTTTTCTAACCTAACCTCTACAGGGTGAAAGCCTCCAGCTTCAGGGCTGTAACCTGGATCTCTAAAGTTAAGTGTAACCGCCTTAGCTGTTCCTACAGAATCACCTCTATTAGCAACTGCGCTTACAATCACACCAATAAAAGAGTCAGGCACTTTTAAGCCTGCTACTTGCTCTATTTTTAACGCCATATTTAACTCCTTTTAAATTAAATCATGTTCAGCAAATGAATACGTGCTCTCGCCAATGATGATGTGATCAAGCACTGATACATCAATTAGGTTAAGTGCCTGTTGAAGCTTGGTAGTAATAAGCTTGTCTGCTTGAGATGGGGTAGTAACGCCGGAAGGGTGGTTATGCGCTAGGATAACGGATGCAGCATTAAGCTCCAGCACCTCTTTAACGACTTCTCTAGGGTAAACACTAGCTGCGTTAATAGTGCCTCTAAATAGCTCTTTAAACTCCAGTATGCGGTTCTGGCTATCTAAAAAAAGTACGGCAAAAACTTCATGCTCATGTATTGCTAGTTTATGTTTCAAGTACTCTTCGCAATCATTAGGGCTATTTAGTACACCATCTCTAAACTGCTTCTGAGCGATGATGTAGGCAGCAGCTTCTAGTATCTGTTTATCATTTACCGGATGCTTAAATTCATATAACGACTGTTGACCTTGCATTATTAATTCCTCTTAAGTGGTTTATGCAAGTTAGTGATGTATATGTGTAAGTTTTTCATTTGAGAGACATAAAAAAATACTGGTCCCGGAAAGGTTATGTACTAATAACCAACCGGAGAAATTCCATGCGTTTAATTAAACTGAAAGAAGTGATGGCAAAAACATCACTGGGTCACTCGAGTATCTATAAATTTATTTCTGAAGGTACTTTCCCTAAGCAAGTCTCGTTAGGTGCTAAGTCAGTAGCTTGGGTTGAATCAGAAGTTGATGATTGGATAATGGAGAGGATAGGTGAACGATAAGAGAGTTAAGTCGTTTATATCTCTAAGTAGCAGATTGATTATAGAAAATTTATGGTAGTATAACTTTCATTGAAGGTAAGTGAATTAGAGTCAATGCTGACTCTAATTCACTTACTAAAATGTGCAGATAAAAGATAATATGCCTTAAGGGAATTTATTGATGACAAGTTTACAACAACGTGCCGAACTTCAACGCCAAATATGGGCGATTGCCAACGATGTCCGAGGCTCAGTGGATGGGTGGGATTTTAAGCAATATGTACTAGGTACGCTGTTCTACCGCTTTATCAGTGAAAACTTTGTCAACTACATCACGGGCGGTGACGAGAGCGTTAATTATGCGGCCATGCCTGACGATGATGAAAACATCAAGTTTGCTAAAGAAGATGCCATTAAAACCAAGGGCTATTTTCTTTACCCTAGCCAGTTATTTAGTAATGTGGCGGCTAATGCGCACAAGAATGAAAATTTAAATACGGATTTGGCGGCTATTTTTGCTGCAATCGAAAACTCAGCCAATGGCTATGATTCAGAAAAAGACATCAAAGGCTTGTTTGCGGATTTTGATACGACCAGTAATCGTCTGGGTAATACGGTAGAGGCAAAAAACAAACGCCTAGCCGCTGTGTTG
This sequence comes from Pseudoalteromonas sp. PAST1, assembly GCF_021532515.1. Taxonomy (NCBI): domain Bacteria; kingdom Pseudomonadati; phylum Pseudomonadota; class Gammaproteobacteria; order Alteromonadales; family Pseudoalteromonadaceae; genus Pseudoalteromonas; species Pseudoalteromonas sp. PAST1. The sequence goes on from NZ_JAKGBH010000041.1 coordinate 25,428, forward strand.
AAAGGTGTGGCAGGTTTAACCTTCGGTAATTTTGAAGAAAACCAAATTGATTTATTCGGTGATGCCTACGAGTTCCTGATTTCAAACTATGCCGCCAATGCGGGTAAATCCGGTGGCGAATTTTTTACCCCTCAGCACGTTTCAAAATTGATCGCGCAGCTCGCCATGCACGGCCAAACCAGTGTGAATAAAATTTATGACCCTGCGGCGGGTTCGGGCTCGTTGCTGTTACAAGCTAAAAAGCACTTTGATGCGCATATCATTGAAGATGGTTTTTTTGGCCAAGAGCTTAACCACACCACCTACAACTTGGCGCGTATGAATATGTTTTTGCACAACATTAACTACGACAAGTTTAATATTCAGTTGGGTGATACCTTAACCGAACCACACTTTTTGGAGGAGAGAAACAATAGAGGTTTCGACGCGATTGTCTCTAACCCGCCTTATTCAGTGAAATGGATTGGTAGCGACGACCCAACCCTAATCAACGACGACCGCTTTGCGCCCGCTGGCGTACTAGCGCCTAAATCAAAAGCCGACTTTGCCTTTGTGCTGCATGCGCTAAGTTATCTTTCACCAAGAGGGCGTGCAGCTATTGTTTGCTTCCCCGGTATTTTTTACCGTGGCGGCGCTGAGCAAAAAATTCGTAAGTTTTTGGTTGATAATAACTATGTTGAAACCGTGATTTCACTGGCACCAAACCTGTTCTTTGGCACCACCATTGCCGTGAATATTTTAGTGCTGTCTAAACACAAAACCGACACTACCACCCAGTTTATTGATGCCAGCGGTTTGTTTAAAAAAGAAACCAATAACAACGTGCTAACGGACAACGACGACGAAAAAAACCTGGGTCATATACAGCAAATCATGAAAGTGTTTGCTAGCAAAGAAAACGTGGATCACTTTGCTAAATCGGTTGATTTGGATGTTATCGCAGACAACAGCTACAACCTGTCGGTAAGCAGTTATGTGGAAGCCGAAGATACTCGCGAGGTCATCGACATTGCCGAGCTTAATGCAGAGCTTAAAACCACCGTTGCTAAAATCGACCAACTTCGCAGTGATATTGACGCCATTGTTTTAGAAATAGAAGGGGCGGAAATTGAAGGTGAGGAGCTTGAAGCATGAGTCATTTGAGCTATTTAGAGAAACTCTTGGATGGGGTTGAGGTGGAGTGGAAGGTGCTCGGTGAAGTCTCCAATGTCTTGCGAGGAAAACGATTAACCAAAAGCCAACTTTCTGAAGAAGCCAAATTTCCTGTTTTTCACGGTGGATTAGAACCACTAGGTTACTATACCGAGTCCAATCGTCCTGCCAACTCCGTGATGATCATCAATGTCGGAGCTTCAGCTGGAACAGTTGGCTATAGCTCGGTTGATTTTTGGTCGTCTGATGGTTGCTTTTGTTTAGAACACAACGAGGCACTAAATAATAGATTTTTGTATTTCGCCTTAATTGGCCACCAAAGCTTGTTGCGCTCTAAGGTTCGGGTTGCAGGTATTCCGACTCTTGATGCTATCGTTATTAACAAGCTGGAAATCCCCATCCCATGCCCAGATAACCCAGAAAAATCGCTGGCAATACAAGCCGAAATTGTTCGTATTCTGGACGCATTTACCGCCATGACCACCGAGCTGACCACCGAGCTGACCACCGAGCTTAACCTACGGAAAAAACAATACAACTACTACCGCGACCAGTTGCTAAGTTTTGAAGAGGGTGACGTTGAGTGGAGGGCTTTGAGTGAAATGGCCGAGTATTCAAAGGCTCGTATTAGTTACACAGAACTAAATGACAGCAATTACGTTGGTGTTGAAAGCTTACTTCAGAATCGAGCTGGTAAAATAGACTCCACTCGAACCCCAGATAGTGGAAATCTTACACAATACAATCCTGATGATATCTTAATAGGGAATATACGTCCCTATTTGAAGAAGATATGGCATGCAGATCGAGTTGGCGGCACGAATGGTGATGTTCTTGTGGTTCACCCTACTGATACAGCTATAAATCCACGATATTTGTATCAAGTTTTAGCTGATGACAAGTTTTTTGAATACAACATGCAACATGCAAAAGGCGCAAAAATGCCACGAGGAAATAAGCCAAAAATCATGGAGTATTTGGTTCCTATTCCATTTGCTAGCAATAGAGAGAAATCTCTTTCGGAACAAGAACGCATCGTTACTATTCTCGACAAATTCGACACATTAACAACTTCGCTGCAAGAAGGTCTGCCCCGCGAAATCGAGCTTCGCCAAAAGCAATACGAGTATTATCGCAACCTGTTGTTGAGCTTCCCTGCTTGTCCGGCAGGCGGGCCGAAACCTGAAGAGGCAGCTTAATGGCCTATCAACCACCTTTTACCATCACCACCGATATTCTTAACTTGGTGGCGAAAATCAGCCAGCAGGTGGGTGAATTAAATGCCAGTCAATTGAATGCCTCGCCGCAATTGCGCAAGCAAAACCGCATTAAAACCATTACCGGCACGCTGGCTATTGAAGGCAATACCTTAACCGAAGAACAGATTACTGCCATTGTTGAAGGTAAGCCTGTGCTGGGAAGCGTGCGCGAGCTGGCCGAGGTAAAAGGTGCCATTGCGGCTTATGACGCACTGCCCACCTTTATAGCTAGCGAGATTTCCGATTTACTCACGGCCCACGGTTTAATGCTGTCAGATATTCTTGTGAATGCGGGTGAGTTTCGTAGTAAAAACGTGGGTATCCATAAAGGGGGTGTGGTGCACCACGTTGCGCCGCCTGCCCATCAAGTATCCGGTTTAATGGCGGATTTAATCCAATGGCTCAAGCAAACAAATGATCACCCATTGATCGCCAGTTGTGTATTTCATTACGAATTCGAGTTTATTCACCCCTTTGCCGATGGTAACGGTCGTATGGGGCGGTTATGGCAAACGCTGATTTTGTCCAAGTGGCATCCGTTATTTTTATCTTTACCGCTAGAAAGTGTGATTAAGGACCATCAGCAAGCGTATTATCACGCCCTTGAGCAGGCCGATAACCAAGCGGATAGCACGCCGTTTATTCATTTTATGTTGTCGGTTATTCAGCAAACACTCGCACAAAACGCCTCTGTAAACGCCCCTCTAAGGGAGGGTGAAAACGCCCCTGTAAATACTCCTGTCAATTTAACGGGACTTAAAACACCGGAGGCTATTTTAGCATTGCTCAGTAATACGCCCGAGCTGACTCGGCAACAACTCGCCGATACCTTGAATAAAGACGTGAGAACCATTGGCCGTGCCATTAGCAAGCTGCAAAAAGAAGGTAAATTAACCCGAATAGGCTCAGATAAAACCGGCCACTGGCAAGTAACAGAATAATGCGATGCTGTGGCTATTTCCATTTTGGAAAACACCACTGCTAACCAAAAGAAAAGGATGTAAACGAATGACGACGTATAAAGCGGTGGCAGAATCCAATAATTTTATTGTTTTAGATAAATACACCAAAGAGTGGAAAGTCGCTGAAAATTTTCAAAGCGAAGCCGATTTGGAACGTGAGCTGATTCAAGACCTAAGCAACCAGGGCTATGAGTATGTGCCTGCGCTAACCACGCCAGATGCCATGATGGCGAATGTGCGCAAGCAGCTACAAGCACTAAATAAGGTCCAGTTTACCGATGCCGAGTGGGCTCGCTTTTGCGAGCAATACCTAAACACACCGAGCGACAATATTCTTGATAAAACCCGCAAGGTGCACAGTGACTATATTTTCGATTTTGTCTTTGATGATGGTCATATAGAAAACATCTACCTGTTCGACAAGAAGACCATTGCTCGTAACAAAGTGCAGGTGATTAAGCAGTTTGAGCAAACGGGAAGCCATGCCAACCGTTACGATGTGACGATTTTGGTCAATGGTTTGCCTTTGGTGCAAATTGAACTTAAAAAGCGTGGTGTGGCGATCCGTGAGGCATTTAATCAAATACATCGCTACAGCAAAGAAAGCTTTAATAGCGAGAACTCGTTGTACAAGTTCTTGCAGCTGTTTGTGATCTCTAATGGCACCGACACGCGCTATTTTGCCAACACGACAAAGCGTGACAAAAACAGCTTCGACTTTACGATGAACTGGGCCAAATCTGACAATACGCTGATCAAGGATTTAAAAGACTTTACGGCGACTTTTTTCCAGAAAGAGACCCTGCTTGAAGTGATCTTGCGTTACTCTGTGTTTGACGTAAGCAATACCTTACTTGTAATGCGCCCCTACCAGATTGCCGCTACAGAGCGCATTTTATGGAAGATTAAGAGCGCATTTAACACTAAAAATTGGAGCAACACCGAGAGTGGCGGATACATTTGGCACACTACCGGTTCAGGCAAAACACTAACCAGCTTTAAAGCGGCACGTTTGGCCACCGATTTAGACTGTATAGATAAAGTCTTCTTTGTGGTGGACCGAAAAGACCTCGACTATCAGACGATGAAAGAGTATCAGCGCTTCTCACCTGATAGTGTGAACGGTTCAGACAGTACCGCAGGGCTTAAGAGTAACCTGGATAAAGACGATAACAAGATTGTCGTCACCACAATCCAAAAGCTCAACAACTTAATCAAAAGTGAAAGCGATTTAGCAATCTACAACAAGCAAGTGGTTTTTATTTTTGATGAGTGTCATCGAAGCCAGTTCGGTGAAGCGCAGAAAAACCTGAAGAAGAAATTCAAAAAGTACTACCAGTTTGGCTTTACCGGTACGCCAATTTTCCCTGAAAACGCCTTGGGCGCAGAAACCACTGGTAGCGTGTTTGGCCAGCAGTTGCACACGTATGTGATCACCGATGCCATTCGTGATGAAAAAGTACTCAAGTTTAAAGTGGACTATAACGATGTTCGTCCGCAATTTAAGAGCATTGAGACTGAGCAGGATGATAAGAAGCTTAGTGCGGCGGAGAATAAGAAAGCCTTCTTACATCCAATGCGCATTGGTGAAATCTCGCAGTATATTCTGAGCCATTTTAACCAGAAAACACATCGAGCCTATTCTGGCGCCAAAGGGTTTAACGCCATGTTTGCGGTCAGTAGTGTTGATGCGGCGAAAGCCTACTATGAAACCTTCAAAACATTGCATGCCGAGGCTGAGAATGGACCTACAAGTAAACCTCTGCGCATTGCAACTATCTTCTCATTTGCTGCCAATGAAGAGCAGGACGCCATTGGTGATATTTTAGATGAGAGTTTTGAAGTCAGTGCCATGAACAGCAGCGCAAAAGAGTTTTTGAGCGCCGCGATTAAAGATTACAACGCCATGTTTAAATCTAACTATGGCGTGGACAGTAATGGCTTTCAGAACTACTACCGTGACCTTGCTCAGCGCGTGAAGAATCAAGAAATAGATCTGCTCATAGTGGTGGGGATGTTTTTAACGGGCTTTGATGCGCCTACGCTTAACACCTTGTTTGTTGATAAGAATTTGCGCTATCACGGCTTGATGCAGGCATTTTCTCGCACTAACCGCATTTATGATGCGACGAAGACCTTTGGCAATATTGTTACCTTCCGTGATTTGGAACAGGCAACCATTGATGCAATCACCTTGTTTGGTGACAAAAACACCAAAAACGTGGTGTTGGAGAAGAGCTACAAAGAATACATGGAAGGCTTTAACGATATTGCTACTGGCCAAGCGCGTCGAGGTTTTGTTGATATCGTAAAAGAGCTGCAAGAACGCTTTCCAAACCCAGAAAATATTGAAAAAGAACAAGATAAAAAAGAATTTGCCAAACTGTTTGGTGAATACCTAAAAGCAGAAAATATTTTACAAAACTACGATGAGTTTGCTGGATTAAAAGCGTTGCAAAGCTTAGATACCAGTGATGAACAAGCTGTTGAAGAGTTCAAGTCAAAGTACTATCTGGACGATGCTGACATCGAGGCAATGCAAACCATCGATATGCCAAGTGAGCGTGCTATTCAAGATTATCGCTCTACTTACAACGATACCCGTGACTGGTTGCGACGCGATAAAGAAGGTCAGGACAAAGATAAGTCAACGGTAGACTGGGACGATGTGGTCTTTGAAGTTGATTTGCTTAAATCTCAAGAAATTAACCTCGATTATATTCTTGAACTGATTTTTGATCACAACAAAAAGAACAAGAGCAAAGAGGGCTTGATAGAAGAAGTTCGCCGTATGATCCGCGGTAGCCTTGGCAATAGAGCGAAAGAAAGCTTGGTGGTTGATTTTATTAACCAGACAAACCTAGATGAGATCAATGACAAAGCCAGCATTATCGACGCTTTCTTCAAATTCGCCCAGGCGGAGCAGAAGCGCGAAGCCGATGCCATTATTGCCTCTGAAAAGCTCAATATCGATGCTGCCAAACGCTATATTGCGTCATCACTCAAACGTGAGTACGCCTCTGAAAATGGCACTGCACTGAATGAGGCGCTGCCCAAACTTAGCCCATTAAACCCACAGTACCGAACCCAGAAGCAAACGGTGTTTCAGAAAATTGCCGCTTTTGTTGAAAAATTCAAAGGTGTGGGTGGGCAGATATAAAAATGACGATCTATTTTAGTGCCGCTCGCTTGCTCGATGATATAGATTTTACAGAATCTATTCTTTTGGTGAGTAGCACTTTAGTGATACTAAGTAAGAAATTACCGCTTTTAAGTTCAACTGAACTGGTTTAATTGAGCCGGACAGGACTGGTTGAACTTAAAAGCACAAACAGCTTAAGAATATTTTAAAGGGAAGCGTATAGCTTCCCTTTTATGCCGTGCTTTGGCTAGGCTTTGAATATCAGATTAACTTACTTAGGTTATTCTTCGAAGAACTGATTACTTTGCGGATCTTTGTAAAAATACTTCAATTTTAAGTTTACATGTTTTTTAATTTCATTGAACCATGTTAACTCGTCAGTGAGTGGATAATTACCACCAACAACCCATATTTCACTACAATCTTCCGTGTTTGGATATAAAGCATATCGAAGTAACTGTCCTATCGCGGCTTCAATATCCTCTTTGGCATTTGATTTAAATTTTAGCTCAGCAATTAAAGTTGTGTTTGTTTCTTTACTTTTTAAAACTACATCACGAATGTGAGCTCGCCCTAGATCTTCGCTTTGACTTGAAATCGCATAGTGGCAATATTCAGAGTTATGCAACCACTGGATAAATTGCCTCTCTAACTCCGCTTCTCTAAATTGTATCTCTATAGACTCAACTTGCTTCCTAATAGCTGTTTTTAGAGTTATGTCACTTTCTCTCGATGCTAAATCGCTTAAGTGTTTTTCTTTGTAAATTACCCAGAGTACTATATTGATAAGTAACTCATCATATTCATGGTTTAAATTATTGCGTATGAATTCTTTTAGCTTGATATTAGCGCTGAACCAGTTTGAATATTTATATTTAAACCCCCAATTCTGAGTGAAATATGAGCATATATATTCAAATGCATCTTTTGTAACAGTAGTGGAAAAATGTTGAGGAGCAGCGACCGCAAAAACACGATTGAGTAGTGCTTTATGTAAGTCTTTTACTTTGCCATCGTCTTTCAGCTTTTGTAAGTCTTCTACACATTCTTGGTAAGTGACTAAAGATTGGCTATTAATTATTTTTTTAGTAATATTCTTTAAAGTACTTTTAGATAATTCAAATTCCTCTTTAGATAATGCTCCCTGCTTTAAGCTTGAGATATAATTGTCTCGACTATACCAAAGATCCCGTAATAGCTGATCGCTTATATCGGTTTCGTTTTTAGCGCTTAATACAGTGCTAACAATTTTTTGATAACTTATGTACCAATCATTACGATCAATTTGGTATGAAGCAATCATAGCACTGAAAAAACTATCAAGATGCGGTGTTTCTGTATTAGTGTAATCCGTAGGGATATGCGGTAAGCGGGAGATATTGTATTCAGTTACAAAATTACTTAAAAGTTCTAGCTCGTTAAGCTCAGAAATTCTCTTTTCAGTAAGCTTACCCCTAACGGACGATAAAACTAAAGAACTGATGTTGTGATTAAACTTATACTCAATACCGTTACTGGTGAATCGAAAAGCAATATAAATTCCAATAGCGCGACTAGCATCATATTCTCTTCTGCCTACACAGACTTCCCATTTATTAGATGTAGGATCACGAAAATAAATATCTAAACTCTTCTGATTATAAAGTTCCAACAACTTAAAGAAGGCAGGAGATACATCATCACTCCAACTTACGGAGTATTTTTTGTAGCTAGGGTGATCTTTTATAGATGCTATAAGCGTCATATTAAGTTCCTTCTATTATGATTGAAAGAAGTTGCATAATTTATAGTACATAAATTACGTTGGTTTTTTTACTCTTTTTATTTTTAGAAGCATTAAGCCTCTCTTCTGTAGTAAACTTATTTATTATTACGAAAAGTACAAAAGCATAGTTTTACTTTTAGTACCCATGTTAGTACCCATAGACTGCAGTCTTTTAATAAAGGTTTTAAAAATCAAATGAGTAGAGCAGGAATACAGTGGTTCCCTGGTCCAATAAATACATCTGCTTTTGAGCCTGTAATTTTAGCTACCAACAAATGAGCTAAATACTGTTTCGAATAATATGGTAGTACGTGATATGTGGGTAGATTCAAACTTGTTAATTTTTAAAGATAGAAGTTCATAGTGTTGGGCTTTGCTTTAAACGGAAAAATACTGCGCGAGCTATTCTTAAAGAGATCGGCTTAAAATAAATTTTTTAACGAGACTGTAACTAATTTTGTGTAATTGCCTATCTCAAATTACCCTATAGAAGGGTTAAGGATAGGCATATGAATAAGAAAGAACTTGAAGCTTTCGCAAGGGAAGCCGCCAAAGGGATTAAAACCCCTGAGGACCTAAACGAATTTAGCCAGATGCTCAAGAAAATCACCGTTGAAGCGGCACTAAATGCAGAGATGGATGAGCATCTAGGTTATGAGAAGCACCATAAATCAACTTCTACAAACAGTCGCAACGGTAAAAGTACTAAACGAGTTAAAACTGAAGATGGTGAATTTGAACTCGATACTCCTCGTGACCGTGAAGGCTCCTTTGAGCCAAAGTTGGTCAAAAAGAACCAAACCCGCTTTACGTCCATGGACGATAAAATCCTTTGGCTTTACGCGCAGGGTATGAGTACCCGTGAAATCGTCAGTGCATTTGATGAATGGTATGGTGCTGAGATATCGCCTACGCTGGTGTCTCGTGTCACAAACGCGGTTATTGAGCAGGTAATTGAATGGCAATCTCGACCTTTAGACGCTATTTACCCTATTGTTTACCTAGACTGTATCGTCGTTAAAGTTCGCCAAGATAAACGGGTTATCAACAAGTCCATTTTTCTGGCATTGGGAATAAATACCGAAGGCCATAAAGAGTTGATGGGAATGTGGATTTCTGAGAATGAAGGTGCCAAATTCTGGTTAAATGTGCTGACCGAACTTCAGCAGCGTGGTGTAGAAGACATCCTTATAGCGTGTGTTGATGGCCTAAAAGGCTTTCCTGATGCAATCAATACAGTCTTCCCTACCAACATTCAACTGTGTATTGTGCATATGGTGCGAAATTCATTGAAGTATGTTTCATGGAAAGACTACAAGGCCGTTACAGCAGACCTCAAGCGCGTTTATCGCTCAGCTACAGAAGATGAAGCCTTACTTGAATTAGAGCGCTTCGGTGATGCCTGGGATAGCCAGTATCCGCAGATTACAAAATCATGGCGCAACCATTGGCAAAATCTAAATACGCTTTTTAATTATCCTGAGGATATTCGAATGGCAATCTACACAACCAATGCGATAGAGTCGCTTAACAGTGTGATTAGGAAAGCGATTAAGAAGCGAAAAATCTTCCCGAGTGATGACTCAGCAAGAAAGATGGTTTACCTTGCGATTAAAGATGCCAGTAAAAAATGGACAATGCCCATTCAAAACTGGCGTCAGGCGATGAGTCGATTTATCATCGAGTTCGAGGAACGCCTCGAAAGACATATTAACTAAGTGGCAGTTACACAGAATCTGTTACAGGGTCCTCTAGTAGATAACTTTTTAATTTAACCGTATCTAGATCTTTAATTGCCTGAACTTCAGACATACTCCCTCCTAGTCACAAGTTATTGATACCTGATAACAGCCAGTGCGGTAATACTCAATAAAGTTTGAAACAAATAAAGTAAAAAGTTCCTTAGCTTCATGCTGATTCAACCAACCGACAAGCAAATGAAAAACTTGCTTGCTAGAAAAGCAAATATCAATTTCTTTAACCAATTCAGGGTAAACATTTTCCTGGTAAGAAAAATTAGTAATATATGCGAACTTCCAATTGTTAGTATGCTTTCTAATCGCACTTCAACTGGATGATAGGCCCGTATTCAGGATCTTTAAAGTTGAACGTTAACGACTTCGCTTTGTCACTATAACAGTCACTTAACGCAATCTCCTTACTAACTATTTCAATAAAAGTGTTTGGCACTTTTAAACCTTTTATTTGCTCTATTTTGATTGCCATTACTCAGTCTCCTTTTAAATTAAGCCATGCTTAGCAAATGAATAACTTTTTTCACCGATTATGATGTGATCAAGAACAGAGACATCTATTAGATTTAATGCATCGCGCAGCTTGTTGGTGATTAATTTGTCTGCTTGGGATGGTGTAGCAACACCAGAAGGATGGTTATGAGACAAAATGACTGAAGCTGCATTTAACGACAAAACTTCTTTTACAACTTCTCGAGGATAAACGCTCGCCGCATTAATGGTTCCCCTAAAAAGCTCTTTAAAAGCGATAACTCGATTTTGACTATCTAAAAACATTACCGCGAACACTTCGTACTCATGTAATGCCAACTTATGTCTCAGGTAGCTTTCGCAATCGTTCGGGCAATTTAATACACCATCACGAAACTGCTTCTGAGCAATAATGTATGCTGCTGCCTCAAGAATTTGTTCATTATCTACAGGATGCTGAAACTCATACAAAGGTTTTTTCTCTTGCATTTTTTGTCTCCATTGTGGTGAATGCAAGTAGATTATGTATGGCTATAAAATTTTAGTTTTAGGGCATAAAAAAATACGAACTCCGGAAAAGTTATGTACTAATAACTAACCGGAGAAAATCCATGCGTTTAATCAAATTAAAAGAAGTTTTACACATGACAGGCCTAAGCCGTGCAACTGTATACCGTTTTATGGCTGCTGGTGGATTCCCTATGAAAGTTGAGCTAGGTGGTGGCAACTAACAAAACTAAACGGACGCTGACAGCTACTTCTAAGTAGCTAGTATTCACCTTCAACTCTAATTTAAATAGCTAAGCTGATTCCAGTTCATAACACTGCTGTTTAAGCCAACGACCTAATTTCATAATATCAGGTTGCCTAGCTCGTGTTTCCTTATAGACAAAATAGAAGTTATCTCCGGTATTAAGCTCGTGCATAGGTATGCGCACAAGACTTTGCTGGCGATCCTGATCATCCATCATGTAATTATTAATGAGGGTAATTCCCAAATTATATCGAGCCGCTTCAGCAGCAAGTAAGACATGACTAAATTGATTAATTTTGACGTCTTTGGGTAATTCAAATTTACCACTCATACACCAACGTAACCAGTCGTCACCAAGACTTTCATTTGTATCTGAGTATTGTACTGATAATAACGGGTGTTGCCATAATGAATCAGGTAGAGGCTTATTTCTTAACTGCTGCCAAAGCTTTTTTCCACACACGGGATAAAGTTTTTCAGTAAACATGAATTGATTGACAAAGTTACGTTCCGGTGGATTCACTGAAATAAAACAATCCGCAAATTGGTCATTATAATCCGGTTGATCCCCGACCATATTTAAAGTTATTTCTATTTCTGGGTGCTGATTTCTAAAATCTTCTAACTTCGGTATCAACCAGTTCACCGCCACAGAGCTATATAAAGCCAAACGAAGATTGCCTGATTTCCCGTGACGTATCATTTGACTGGCATTTGATAGATTTCCTAATGAGTTAGTCACTTCTTCAAAGTAACGTT